>JAJPYR010000047.1 GCA_021204825.1 Clostridia bacterium
TTCGCCGCCTGAACGGGCAAGAGTGACAATGGCCGCATCGCCGTACTGCTCATAGAATGACTCACAGGAGCTCAGCTCGTCAACGGGAGCCTCGTTGATCTTGTAGTCCCTGGAGTAGCCGCCGGTGGCGCCGGCAACCTCTCTCTTATACCTTGTGGTGAGCTGGTAATATTTTCCGGCAAGAGATCCGTTGATGCCGAATCCTGCATCAAACAGTGCGTTGGGAAGGTCTTCGGCAGTGTCCGTCTTCACGGCGCCGGAGCCTGTGCCGCCGTACATGAAGTCATATGATGAAATGCTGAATACGGACAGGTTGTCCCCATCATGCAGAGGAAGGGCATATTCATCTTCATCATCCACATAATTGTTCATGAGAAGGGCAGCGCCTTCGCCCTCAAGCTGCTGGCAGATCTCGTCCTCATACGCTTCAAGGTCTTCCTTGCTGTCCCATGCGCTTGTGTAATAATCGGGCGCAGTGCCTCCGCCTACCTGCTTCTTCTTGGATGTGACTATGTTGGGAAGGTAGTTGTTCAAAGAGACATTCACGCCAAGTGAATATACAATCGGGTTCGCGATGAACATGACAATCATGAGCACTGCGAACACGATAGTGAGAACAAGCCAAAGTATCTTATGCTTTAACATCTTTTTCCCCTATTCTCTCTTCTTAAATTGAGCCTGCAGAATCCATGCCTGGCTCCGCCATCCGGTATCCCCTGTACCGGTGCCGGCCATCTCCGGCCAGCCGCAGGCGTTGCGGGCATAAACATGCAATACACCTGATGCAAGTCTATCCCGCCCGAAGGGCGGAATTCACCAGCTACACGCACAGGATGGGTCAAATCGTTCATTTCCTGCACCTTTACAATCAAAAATGCAAAAAACAGGCCGTCATGCAATAAACAGCCTGTCAAAATTCGGGTTTTTCGCTTCATTCATCCCCGGGAAAATTGCCCTGGAACGGATTCCGGCAACATATACAGGCAAAAACCAGGGACCGGAATATGGAACGCCGGGGCTATGCGGCCGGCTGCACGGACGGCATCATCATGATGTCCAGCCTAAAGAGGCTGTCCGCTGTGCGGACGGACATCCCGCCGCCGTACTTTTCCGCTATGGCACGGATGCTCTTCAGCCCGTAGCCGTGGTTTACGGGATCCCCCTTCGTGGTCTGTATCTCGCCGTCCTGCAAGGGCAGTGTGCCGGCGAAATAGTTCTCCTGGTGTATGAGCACCATCCCCTTGGCCTCCTTGACCTCTATGAGGCACACGCGCTTCTCCGGGTCCTCAACCGTGGAAAGGTATTCCGTGCTGTTCAGGAGAATGTTGTCGAACATTGTATAGATGTCCGGCCCGCTTATGCCGGAAAGAGCCTTGCCGTCCGCAATGCATTTGAGGGTTATGCCGTGCGAGCTGCAGTACGCGCTGTGCTCCGAAAGGATGACATCCAGGGCATCGTTGCCTGTGTGGATGTCTGAGTCATACTTTTGAACAACCTTCTCCACCTCATCCAGGGGCTCTTCTGCTGCGGCATGGCCTGCGGAACGGGCCATGCTGAGATAGTTCTTTATGTCATGCGACTTTATGTTGAGCGCGGCAATGTTCTCCTTGCGGACCTCGTATCTGGCCTTGTCCTGTTTCCACATGGTTGTAATGACTTCCTTCTCCCTGGCGGAAGCCCTGCCCTTGAGATATATGTAACAGGCGTACATTGCGAAGACGGAGTTAAGAATGCTGAAGGCGATGAGAAAGATGTTTATGGGCTGTATATCATAGTTGTATGAGCCCACATATGCCTCACGGAAGGAGCTTACTATCAGAGTTATCACTATGCTGTACAGAAGGAGCGCGATAAGCCATCCGTCTATGTCCCTGGACATGTATTTCCGTATTCTTTCTATGTATACACAGTACAGCGGCAGGATGTACACAAGCATGAACAGCGCTTCGCTTCCCAGGTAATACAGAAGATATGTGACGTTTTCCGTCCAGTTTATCCCGCAGCATGTGTATATGAGGTCCAGGACATTGTATGACATGAATGTTGAGAGATATACAAGCACAAAAGCGGTAAGGATCTTCTTCCAGCTCTCCCTGTACAGAAGGAACATGCAGAAAAACTCAATGAATACGTACAGGATCTCGAATATCTCAGACATGATATAGCCCTGCAGCACATACTCGTACAGCAGGTTGGTTAAAAGAAGCACGGCAGCAAGGATGCATATGTATCCAAGCATACGCATCCTGAAATGGCTTCTTTTGCAGAATTTTGAAGCACAGAGGCTCATGACTGCCACAACAAAGGGTATGTCAAGGAACCTTACCACGTACAGGACAAGCCAGTACAGCGCTGTATCTTGCATTATTTCCCCGTATATATCACACCGCACAGAGCCGGCCCGGCCGTACAGGCCCGGCACGGCCATGCAGGCCCGGTTCCGCAGCAGCCATTCATGCCGGACAGGCAGTCAGCTTCCGCAGTACTCTCCCAGCCTCTCAATGAACTCCTTTCTCTTGGCGCGGCTTAAGGTAAGCACGGCATCCCCCACATGCACCCCGTCCTTGCCCACGAAGTCCACATGACGCATGTTGACTATGTATGCATTGCTGCAGCGCACGAAGACCTTTCCGGGGAGCGACTCCTCAATGCTCTTTATCGTGGAGTACACTTCAATGGATCTGTCCTTTGTGTGGTATATGCACTTGTGGCCTGTCACTTCAATATAAAGTATCTGGGAAAGTGACAGCTTGTATGCCCCGTCCGCGTTCTTCACCACAATGGATTTGTCCTCATCCCTCCGTATGCGCCCAAGGGCCTTTGTGATGACCGAGGAAAGCGCGTAATAACTGACTGGCTTCAGAATATAATCCAGTGCATCAACAGAATATCCCTTGATGGCATACTGCGGCATGTTGGTTATGAACACTATGACGGTTGTCTTGTCCTGGACGCGTATCCTTTTTGCCGCATCGAGGCCGTTGACATACGGCATGTCTATGTCCATGAGCAGAATGTCGTATCTTGGAGCATAGCCCGCAAGGAATTCCACCGTGTCAGTAAATTCGGACACGGCAAATTCCAGCCCATACTCTTTTGCGTACAGGCTGAGCATATTTTTCTCCTTTTCTATCTCTTCCAAATCATCTTCAACAATGGCTACTGTTACCACACCGCAAACCTCGCCTTGCTGCAAGCCGAATCTGTCCCTGCAAATGACATAAAGCACTGATCCCCATGCTTCCTGAGACCCCCCCGCGCGCCGCCCGCGCCGGAAACCTTGCCTTAGCCTGCGAACCGCCCATACGCAGACACGGCCGGAATAATGCATGGGAATTTCCGCTGCCCTCCTGCAGCAGAGACTATGCAGAGTACAAAATATACCAATTTTATATTACCTTATTGTCACCCATTGGCGCAACATGCATCTTCGCAACTTGTGCTTAATCAATCACGCTTTGCTTCCCCCCTTCCTCTCTTGCCGGTTCATGAAGGCACTCCTTGCGGGGTGCCTTGCATGATGCATTTTCTGCCCGCCAGAGCGCTGTATTATGCCTTGGGCCTGCGGAAGAACCTGCGCCAGATCCAGAATGCGCAGCCGGCAACGGCTATGACGTCCACAGCAGCTATTACAGGTATGTACCAGCGGAAGCTGAGCTCTCCCTCCGTTACCTGCACTATATTGCCCTGTATCTCGCCCGAGGCCACTAAAGCATTGTATGCGGCATTGGCATGAAGGGCGTCCGCCCACATGTATATGATGCCCTTTGCGGCAGAGCGCATTGCGCCCTGGAAAGCCGCAGAGGATGTGTCATACATGAATGCGCCGTCTGAGAGCCATCCGTCCATCCACAGGTTCCCTCCCGCACGGACCATCTGGTCTGCGTTCATAAACTGCTGGTGGTCTGCGTAGTCCGTAAGGACACAGCCTTCAAAGCCCCACTCCGTGCGGAGGACGTCCGTAAGTAGCCCTTCGCTGCCGCCTGTCCAGACGGCACCTATGCGCCCGTATGAAGACATTATGCCGGTTGCTCCGCCCTCCTTTACAGCAATCTCAAAGGGCTTTATGTATATCTCTCGGAGAGCCTGCTCCGTGAGCCAGATGTACATGCCGTCACGGCCGCTCTCGCTCTCATACAGGCACATGTGCTTGAGATAGCAGAACACGCCCCTGTTCTTTGCGCCCCGGACAGTGCTTGCGCACATGTCCCCGGACAGATGCGCGTCCTCCGAGTAATACTCAAAATTTCTGCCGCCGAAGGGCGAACGGTGTATGTTGCACGCCGGGCCGTACCAGCCGCTGACGCCGTTTACGGCGCACTCCTCGCCCACAGCAAGCCCCATTTCATATGCAAGGGACGTGTTCCAGGTCTGCGCAAGGACAATGGCGCTGAAGCCCGTTGCACTGCCGTAACTGGACATGAAGCTTCCTATCTGGTTGGGGCCGTCTGCATCCTTGGTCTTTGGCTTGCCAATGGATGACACCGCCGCCGTCTTTGTGTATCCGTGCAGCACCAGGTCCTCCATCTCATTCCAGGACATGCGGCCAAGGACGCTCTCCCACTCATCTGCACTGTAATCCTGCGCAATTGCATTGCCCAGGTCCGTAAGGGAGTACGTCTTGTCTTCATTCTTCACGGCAATATCCCCGCCCCGGGATAAGTCCCCGTACGCATATACGGTGTCTGTGGCGTGGCTTTCATCCCACTTTTCCGCCTGTTCCTGCGTGTACAGGTTGTACCTTTGGACGGCTTCCGTCATGGCCCTGGGAGAGGTCATCTCCGCCGGGAAGGTGCCTGTGAAGTCTGCACGGGTGAGGTATGTTATATCTGCAGTGCCGTCTGAGTTGCCGTCTATGGCCACCCCGTCCGCGGCGCTTGTGCCTGTGAAGACATTGGACACCGTATTGCCTGTTGCGCTGTCCTCTGTATACAGAATATCATCTGCGGCCGCAAGTGATACAGTGGCGCTGCCTGCGTCCTCTGCCATTCTGCCTGTGGCTATGCTGTGGGCGTCTGTTCGCAAAGTAAGCGTATATGTGCCCTTTTCCAGTATGCAGCCGCCGCCAGAGCCAACGGCCCCGGAAAGGTTGTAACAGTCATATGAAGCCATGTCCCGCACGGGCATGGAAAGGGTTACCGTCTCTTCATCCCCGGGCTCCAGAGTGCCTGTCTTTGCATATGCGCCAAGGCATACGGAGGACTTTTCCACACCGCCTTTTGTGTACGGCGCGCTGTAATACAGCTCCACTGTGTCCTGCCCTGCATATGAGCCCGTGTTCTTCACTGTGACCTGCACGGAGACGGTGCCGTCCCTGGTTAGAGTGCCGTCTGCAGGGGAAACATCAGAGACGGTCCATGAGAAGTCCGTGTACGAGAGGCCGTATCCGAAGGGATACTGCACCACGTCTTTGTATCCGTCCCGGATTCCCCACTGGGTCTTTGCATACTGCGTGTCCCAGAAGCCCTCTGCGTCTGCAGTCTCATACCACTTGTATCCCACATAGATGCCCTCCTGGTAATCCTCGTACGCCACTCCTTCATATGCCACATCATAGCTTCCGTTGGTGTGGGTTACGGTTGTGGGATACAGGCCTGCGCCGTTGGTGTAGAAATTGGTTGTGTCATTGCCGGAGCCGGTGTTTGCGTATGTGGCGGATGTGGTGAGGTCATATGCCCAGGTGTCTGCCGTTCTGCCGGACGGGGTTGCGTCCCCGTACAGCATCTCCGGTATGACATTCGCGCCATAGGTGCCCGTTGTGGAGACAATGAGGCACGCGTCCAGGCCTGGTATGGTCTCAAGGAAGCCAAGCTCCATTACGTTGGTGGAGTTTATCAGCACAATGACGCTGCCGTAATTGGCCCCCACGTACGTGAGGAGCTCCTGTTCCTCTGCTGAAATCTCCAGATATGTGCGCGTGTCATCCGTCTGGATGGCACCATTCTTCGTAGTGCGCTTGTACTGGACCTTGGGGGAGTCATTGGACTCGCCGGACACCCTGCCAATGCACACAATGGCCGTGTCCGAGAACGCCTTGGCGCTGGAGAGCATGCTCTCCGTATAGTAATCCGTGTCTTTTATTGAGGGCTCATACAGCCTGGAGAACTCATAATTGAAGGAATGGAGAGACCCGATGCTTGTATTTCCTCCGGAGCCCTGGCCGCCGTGGTCTGAGTACTCCCTTGAGGACTGGAAGCTGCGGTACATGTCCGTGATCTCCGTGTTGTATGAGATGCCGTATGCATCCAGAGCCCCAAGAAGGTCCACGGACCGTCCTTTCACATATTTCACCTGCCCCGAGCCTGAGCCTGAGATGACCCAGTCTATTGAGTCCCAGCCGAAGACGTTCACTTTGGTGACGTCCTTTGAAAGGGGCAGCGTGCCGTTCTCATTGCGTACAAGCACTGTGCCCTCTCCCTGCATCTGCTCTGCAAGGCCCTTTGCGTACTCCGATGTCTCCTCCGGCTCCCTGTATCCAACCACGAACTCATCCAGCGTCTCCGAAAAGACGCCCGCAAGAACGCTTAAGGCGATGGCCGCTATGAGTATTACCGCTGTGCAGGCAATGCAGACTGTCCTGCCTGTCCTGCCCTTTCTTTCTTTGCCCATATGTCTCTCCCGGCCGTCCTGTCCCTATGCGGGCAGACGGCCTTGGTACAGAATATGACAGGAACGGCTCTTCCTGCAAGTGCAAAACGTACTGTATGAAGACCGCAAGGGGACTGTTTTCCGGAAAGCAAAAAGAGGCCTGCCGTAAGACAAACCTCTTCATAATCTCTGCGTTGCTGCCAAAGGGCCATATCCGGCCCTCTTGTCTTAAGGGCATGACGCCCTCCGGGGCATCACTGCTCCTGCGCGTTCATCTCTGCAAGCCTTGCCGCAGCCGTTTCCTTGAAAGGATCAAAGTCCGGCAGATGCTCCACAAGGTACTCCCAGTCCCCCTTGGGGACGGACTGAAGCCGAAGGATGTCCATATGTATGCGGCATATCTCCTTGAAGCTGTGGTTGATGGTGCATTTGTATATGTATGACCAGTCCATAAGCCCCATCTTCTGCTGCATGCGTATCATCTCGTCCCAGCATTCCTTTATCTCTGCGTCCGAAAGCCTGGGCGCATTGAAGCCGTCATACCACATATAGTAGAATGACAGCTCCCTCAGCCTGCGGGCGGGCGTTGAAGGGGCAGACTGGTACTGCTTCTTCATCGCGGCATCTTTGGTAAACCGGCGCACCGCAAACCTGACCTTTTTTTCATCCATTTCATCCCCTTTGGCTGCCTGCCGGGCACCCTCTTCACATGCTCTCTCCCAAGTGCCGGCACATGCTTTACGGTTTGAAATTATAGCACTCTGCACAATGATATGCAATATAAAAACTTGCACATATACCGCTGTTTTTGACACGAAACCGCAGTTTTTTGCCAATTATGCGCAACTCCGTTCATTATGCAATATGCACATAAAAAATTGACATACCGTTGTAAACTTTTGAAATTTCTCTCCTTTTTCTTATATTTCCGCTGCCGCAGCAAAGCGGGAGACTTTTCTGCGCAGAATGCACAACACTTCTCCTGTGCGGGCTTATGCAGGTTCTGCACACTAAGCGCCCAATATGAAAGCAACCTGCATCCGGAGAATGCAGGTTATCTGCAGATTATAAGCCGGATAGCTCACTTGGCCAGTGTGCTTTCATACCAGGCAAGATCATCCAGCATCCTGTCCTTTACAGCTTGGAGCATACTCTTGTACAGCTCTTCCCTGGCCTCTATGGAGCATAACGTAAATGGCGCATGCTGCAATGCCCCCTCAAGAATGGAGCGGGACAGCATGCAACGGATGCCGGGCTGGACGGCAATCCAGTATTCCGGGCCCTTCCCCTGCTGGAAGAACTCCATTCCTACCATGTACGACAAAGACCAGCACTTTGCGCCTTCCAAACCATTCTCATCATTAGCCGTGTACTCCTCATCGTTTCTGCGCAGGTATTCATGCAGGACGGCGTCAAGCAGGATGTCCCTGTCTGCCTGCGGCATTGGCAGTGATGCGGTTATGCTGAACAGAAAGTCCATAGTGGCTTTGTCAACAAGCCTGTGCAGGAAAGGCCTGAACTCATCTGCGCTTATCAGGTTTTCCGCAAGCCCTTGTCTGTAGCCGAGTTTCCTTGTTTTGAGAAGATGCTCTATCGGCAGGGCAACGGCATCTTCTATATAGCCGTCCAGATCCTTCTCTTCAAAGGACGGATACAGCACTCCGCCGCGCTCCAGGTAGTAATCCCTGTCCAGGATTCCGGTAAGCCTGGAATACTCTGCAAAGGACATCCAAGTGGTATGAACGAGGAACAGATTATCATATAATTCATCATGACTTGTGAAATGGAAGCTGATTGAATCCGGACCGGACAGCACAACTTTCATGCCTTTTTCTGTATGCAAGAATTCAAAGATGCATGCATAGTCTATGAAGTCATCCAGTCTTGTTATGTTGTCCACAAAGGCATAACGGACTCCCTGCGAAGAGAGACTGTTCAGACAGGACCGGATGTCATGGCAACTCTGACGCCTGTCCGCTGCATAGTATGCCGTGCGGGAGAAGTCCTCTTCGGACATGCCCATGATGGCCTGGAGCATGAGTGTGGTTTTGCCTGTGCCCTTAAGGCCGAACATGGCGCACACGCCTTCCTTCACGTCTCCGTACAGGTACCTTTCAAGGTCCGCATAGCAGTCCCTCTTCTGCAGCCTGGCAGCAGGCGCCACTCTGGCCCGGAGAGCGTCCCCGGCATACGCAGTCCCCGGATTTTCACCATCTCTGTGAATCCAGTATTTTAATTCCCTGATCTGCTTCTCAGCGGCCTTCCTGTCTCCTGTTCCTCTGCGCAGCATGCTAAGCATGTCATCCGGAACCGGAAAGCTAAAGTCACCGTCCTCATAATACAGGCGCAGCCCGCCGTCCTCCAGCCTGCGGGCAAGCCTCCCCTTCGGATTGCCGTTCATTTGCTTCTCATAATAAGCCAGTTTCTCTTCGCGTGCTGGAAACATGACATGCCTCCCGTCTGCCTGCCTCTTTGTGCATTCTGCCCAATGGATTTGTATAGTACAAAGGATGTTTTTTGTTGTCAATGCCTTTTCATAAAATTCGGCGTTTTGCACATATATATGAATAGTTTTTTGTATTTTAACGTATAGAAAAACCGGGCGTCAAGCCCGGCTGTCTGTTAAGAGATCATGCCCGCAAGAACATAGGCACATGGTGCTGCAGGGCAGCATACAGGGCGTTTTGCTAGAAGCGCACGCTCTCAAACATGTCATCTGTGGATATGTCCAGCAACAAGAAGATGCCGGACTCTTCGAGGTACTCGAAGGACTTGCCGCCCTTGTCATAGCGCAGGGATATAAGGTCCCGGATGAAGTGCCCAAGGGTATGGTTCTCGGCAAAGTATGCGCAGAGCTCAAGGAGCCTGCGCTCGTCAGGGCCGGGGCAGGAGTCACAGGCCTTCTTCCAGCGGAAGTTGCGCTGGGCACGGTAAAGGGCGTCCTCCATGCGGCGGTTCTCAGCAGACTCGCACGGGAAGCTCAAGGGGCTGGTGAAAAGGTCCAGCTTCTCTTTGGCAACACCCCGGAACGGGTTCTTTTCGGATATGTACCTGTATATGTAGCGCCACTTGGGGTAGCTCAGGGAGCCTGCGGAAAGGAGCTCCGCGCGGTAGCGGCATACGCGGGGGAATGTAGTGCCTGTGCTGCGGCGGGCAAGGGCCCCCCAGTCCTCCGGCGTGAATCTGTCTTCCAGCTCATACATGGCACTGAAAACCTCAAGGATCTCCTGCCTGGAAAGACGGGGCGCAGAGTATCCGTTGTGGTATGCGTAATACATCTCAAGGTCCAGATGGCGCCTGGACGCCGCAGTGGCCGCACCTGCGGCTTCTGCCTTCCAGTACGGAATGTTCTTCATCTCTTCCACGGCTCTTGCTGTCTTCTTTTCATCCATATCTTCTTTCTTTTCTCCTCCCTCTTTTACGCTCTTTTTGGTTCCTCATTCCGGCTCCGGGTACCCGTTACAGACCCTGCAGGCCGGCAGTTTTCCGCCGCAGATTTCCATGGTACCATTATAGCAGACAAATGGAATAATTTCAACGTTTGCAGTATTTGTAATGTTAATGTATGTTAACAGTTCAAAAATTGCCAAAACGGCCGTTTTATGCACATATACGGCGCTTTCTTGTGTTTTTGACATCAAAAAAAACCGCAGGTCTGTTTATGGCCTGCAGCCTTTTTTGCTGGTGGACGGGCAGGGACTTGCACCCTGGTCTTACATGGTTTGTCTGGGCTTTCTACATACTTATTCCGCCTATGGTCTTAGCCCTAGGGGCCGGCGAACGGGCCCTGTCGGGAGCATGCCTCTTAATACTATCCCAAAGCGTTGGGCAGCGCGCCGGGGGAAGTTACCCGTTTAGATGACGCCACATCCCCGCAAGCGGGATACGGGGTGAGACGGACAGCCGTCAGGCTGCGCATGCCAGGCTTGCCGCTCTGAAAGAGGGGAAAGCCACGGTCTTGGATTCTGTAGAATCTGCGTTTAAATTTAGGTTTCCGTTTTTGCAAGGCCGGACACTTGGTATGCTTTTCCCATTCTCCGCACGCAATCGAATCTGTAACTCGCCCATATGGAAAACGGTGTTGCTTTAGCGCTGCCTCCCTCTCTGCACTGCTCCGGACTGTATCCCTGGTGTGGATGTCTTACGTGCCGGCCCAGAAGGTCCTGGGGCCGGTTTTAGACCCTGCACAAGCAGGGTCTGGGGTCTGCGCTTCAGCCCAATTAGTATACAGGCAAAAGTGTCAAAAAGCAAGCATACAAAAGCAATTTCATTGACTTTTAGGCCGAAAAGTCTTAAAGTTTAGTGCGTGATATATACGGTTACTTTCAATCCTTCCCTGGATTATTACGTCAATGTGAATAACGTAAGGACGGGCATGGTCAACAGAACCACGGGAGAGCGCCTCGAAGTGGGCGGCAAGGGCCTCAACATATCCCTCGCTTTGAGGGAGCTGGATGAGGAGACCAAGGCACTTGGCTTTGTGGCCGGCTTTACGGGCAAATACATCAAGGACAAGATTAAAGAGCTTGGCCTTGACTGCGATTTCATTGAAGTCCAGGGCCTGAGCCGTATAAACGTGAAGATACGAAGCAACAACGAGACGGACATTAACGGCACCGGGGCTCTTGTGACGGATGAGGATGTTGCAAAGCTTGCCAGGAAGCTTAAAAAGGAGCTTAAGCCGGGGGACTGGCTCGTGGTATCGGGAAGCGTGCCCCCCTCACTCGGGGACACAGCGTATGCAGACCTCTTTAAAAGGCTTAAGAGCGTGAAGGACGTTAAGCTGGTTGTGGACGCCTGCGGAAAGCTCTTGACCAATACGCTCCAGTACCATCCCTTCATGATAAAGCCCAACATATACGAGCTGTGCGAGATATTCGGCTACAAGAGCATACCGTCAGACCTCGAAGAGCTGTTTGCATGCGCAAGGAAACTGCAGGACCAGGGCGCAAGGAACGTCATAGTTTCCATGGGTGCCGGCGGGGCAGTCATGGTGACGGAGACCATGCAGTCCCTTTACATAAGGGCCACGAAAGGGCAGCTTGTGAACTCCGTAGGGGCCGGGGACTCCATGATAGCCGGCTTCATACATGAGTATTTGAGGTCCGGCAACTACTTCTCATCCCTCAACTATGCCACTGCCGCGGGAAGCGCCTGCGCCTTCACAAAGAACCTCGCTACGAAGGCACAGATAGAATACATAGAGTCATTGATGTTATGATCGCTAATTTGGACCATCTGCAGGTCACGTTATATGAGAACCTCTCAAGGGATGAGGCACACGCAGAGATACGCAAAACCCTTGCAAAAAAGCTGGGATATGAGCCGGAAATACTGCGCACAGAAAAGGGGAAGCCGTACGTGAAGGACAATCCCCTGTACTTCTCCGTCTCCCACAGCCAGAACAAAACGGTGCTGGCTGTCTCGGATGCCCCTGTGGGCATTGACATGGAGATCTTCCCCTCCGGAAAGTCATATGCGCACATTGCGCGGCACCTTTCGGAGCGTGAAAGGAGCGAGACCCAGACAGAGCGGGACTTCTACACGCACTGGACCGTCAAGGAGGCGTACATCAAGATGCTGGGCTCCACTCTTGCAGAAATGTACAGGGACCTGGAGTACGTTGGGGGCAACCTGCTGTACAAAGGGGAAAACGTAGGCGGCCAGAGATACCAGCAGGCAACGGACAAGGGCGTCCTTTCCATATATATGCCGTACAGGGGAATATGATTATGAAGTGCTTTGTAATTGCCATGGAGTGCGAGGCAGTGCCCGTCATTGAGGCCATGGAGAACATATCAAGGGATGAGAACCTCTCAGGCTTCCGCCTTGTAAAAGGCACCATATGCGGCGAGGAACTTTATGTGCTTGTGTCCGGCATAGGCAAGGTCAACGCCGGCAGGGCAGCACAGTACGCCATCAGCGTGCTCGGCGCCGGCACCATCATTAATATAGGGGTTGCGGGCGGCCTCAAGCCCTCCATGCACGTGGCTGAAGTGTACGGAGTATCCGGCACGGTGCAGTATGATTTTGACCTCGTGCAGATCAACCACACGCCTATGGGCACTCTTAATGAATGTGAGGAGCCTCTCCTTCCGCTGGACACCATACAGCTGTATCCCTTGGAGATTGTAGGCACCGGGGACAGGTTCAATGATGACCCCAAAGACTTCCTGCTGCTCACAAAGACCCTTGGGGCAGGCATAAGGGACATGGAGCTTGCGGCCATAAAGCAGGTGTGCATGCACTGCGGCGTCCCCTGCTACTCCTTCAAGGTAATCTCAGATGTGGCAGGCGGGCAGGAGAGCACCCCGGACCAGTATATTAAAAACCAGGCGCTGTGCTTTGAGACAGAGCGCTGTGAGATACGCAACATAGTTACATACTGCAAGTGACGCAAAGAGCGCTGCAGTGGCCTGCAATGGGCCGTTATATTCATATATGAGCGCAGTTTGGCGCTTTGCGGGGAAAGAATATGAAGCCTTTGGGCGGCGGATGGGATGAACTTCTGGCTCCCCTCTTCCAGGATGAGAGATATACAAAGATACATAATTTCCTGCTGGAGGAGTACAGGACAAGGGTCATATATCCCAATGCGTATGACCTCTACAACTGTTTCCGCTACACGCCCTTAAAGGACCTCAAAGTGGTGCTTTTGGGGCAGGACCCGTATCATGAGCCCGGACAGGCGCACGGACTGTGCTTTTCCGTTCTGCCCGGCGTAAAGCTTCCGCCGTCCCTCCAGAACATCTTCAAGGAGATCCATGATGACCTCGGCATCACAGAGCCGGACTGCGGGGACCTCACCAAGTGGGCCCGCCAGGGCGTGCTGCTTTTAAACACAACCTTGACGGTCCGTGAGCACCAGGCCAACTCCCATTCCAAGTGCGGCTGGAGCTGGTTCACGGACAGCGTCATTAGAATTATCTCGGAGAATACGGAAAGCACTGTGTTCCTGCTCTGGGGCGGCAACGCAAGATCAAAGGCGCCGCTCATAGATGCCTCAAAGCATCTCATTCTCCAGACAGTGCACCCTTCCCCCCTCTCTGCATACAACGGGTTCTTCGGATGCAAACACTTCTCCAAAACCAACGCATACCTCATACAGCACGGCAAAAAGCCTGTGGACTGGGACCTCAATGATTAGCAAACCATATGAACCATATGCCGCAGCTAAGATGCGGCATGCATATAAATTCTCAGGCAATAGAAGGTATATGACATTATGAAATACGCTGTTATACTCGGCGACGGAATGGCAGACTGGAAGATCAAGGACTTAGGGGACAGGACATGCCTTGAGGCAGCGAAGACCCCCTGCATGGACAGCCTCGCTCCGCATGCGGAGATAGGCCTCTGCAAGACCGTTCCGGACGGAATGAAGCCGGGCTCGGACGTTGCCAACATGTCCGTCATGGGCTTCAACCCCACTCTCTTCTACACGGGCCGCTCTCCCCTGGAGGCTGTGTCCATGGGCATAAAGCTCAGGGACACGGACGTGACAATCCGCACAAACGTTGTGACCCTTTCGGATGACGAGCCTTATGAGCAGAAGACCATGGTGGACTATTCCTCCGGTGAGATATCCACACAGGAAGCCGGGGAGCTCATCGCATACCTCAAGAAGTTCTTCGATGACGATACCTTCACCCTCTATCCCGGCGTCTCATACCGTCACTGCATGGTAGTGGCGAACGGCCCTACGGGCTGTGACCTCACTCCCCCTCATGACATCTCGGACAGGAAGATAACGGACTACCTTCCCAAGGGCCCCAACGCAGACGTGTACCTTGCCATGATGAAGCGCAGCTATGAGCTTTTGAAGGACCATCCCGTCAACAAGAAGCGCATTGCGGAGGGCAAGAACCCTGCCAACTCCATCTGGTTCTGGGGCGAGGGCACAAAGCCCGGCATGGAGAGTTTTGAAAAGCTGCACGGCCTCAAAGGCGGCGTAATCTCAGCCGTGGACCTTGTGAAGGGCATTGGCCTCTTGGCAGGCATGGAGCTTATAGACGTTCCCGGCATCACCGGAAACTATGACACCAATTTCCAGGGCAAGGCGGACTATGCCGTGGACGCCCTCTTAGGCGGCCTGGACTTCGTGTATATCCACATGGAAGGCCCGGATGAGTGCGGCCATCACGGAGACCCCGCTCACAAAGTGTTCTCAATTGAGGAGATAGACGGCAAGGTTGTAAAGACACTCGTGGACCGCCTCTCTGCCGCCGGCGAAGACTATGCCATCCTCGTATGCCCGGACCATCCCACTCCCTGTGCCTGCAAGACGCATGTCTCAGACCCCATCCCCTACCTCATCTACACCAATGTGAAGGATCTCGGCAACGGCGCCTCCCGCTACACCGAAGACGACGCCGCAAAGACGGGCCTCTATCTTCCCGACGGATATGAGCTCATGGCACGCCTGCTGGCCATAAAATAGCCCGGCGCAGGACATGCAGGCCCTTAAGGCCTTTGCCTGTTATATAATACAGACTTTTTCAGCGCCGCTTCATGCCATTGACCCGGCGCTGTTGCATAGAGCACAAGATACATGAATGATACGGAGGAAACCTGACATATGTCCAGCTTTGACAACTTGAGGATAGTAGACAACTTCTACCAGACATCCTTTTACTTCCCCATGCCCACGGTGGTAATAAGCACCCTCACTAAGGACGGCTCCACCACCCTCGGACCGTACTCCCTCGTGCAGCCGTACTACGTAGCAGGCAAGGGATACTACGCAATGCTTCTGCAGTGCCGCAACTCATCCAACACTGCGCAGAATATCCTGCGCTCCGGCAAATGCGCCCTGAACTTTGTGGATGACAATCCCAAGACCTTCAAGGAATGCGTGAAGCTCTCCTGGCCCGGAGACAAGCCGAAGGACAAGATGCCCCAGTGCAAGTTCCGCCTGGAGACCAGCCAGATTGAGGAAGAGACCGGCGAGAAGCGCCCCATGGTGCTTGCGGACGCCATAGAGGTCATGGAGTGCACATGGATGCGCGAGCTTGACGGCGCCCAGGATGACAAGCCCCTGGACGAGCTGGACAACTCACAGGACATATCCGGCTACCCCGGACCCTACCACGACTTCAACGGCTTGACTTCAGAGTTCGGCGCCCACTTCATTCTGCGCATAGACCGGATTCTTATGAAACACAAATACGCCCAGGCCATCATAGACGGCGTGCAGGCAAAGGACTTCCCCCCTCTTCCCGTGGACTACGGCTACCGCGACAGCAAGAACTTCTGGTTCCACAGAAAGGCAAAGACCCGCGCAGAGCTCCTGCCCGTACGCGAGGCTTCCCTTATAAGCGTCCGCTATGCCGCCAACCGAGCCGATGACAAGATAAAGTTCACCGACGACGCCCTCCGCACCATCCTCAACGTCCCCCGCGTATTCCTGCCCCTCGTTCTCAAGGGCTGCGTCCAGTGGGCCAGGGAGAACAACGTTGAGCTCATAACCGCCGAGCACATGAAGATTATCAACGACAAGCGTTCCAAGGAAAAGAACAAGAAGAAGTGACCCTCCTCCTGCCATCCAAAAGCATACCAAGCGGGCAGCAATGCCCGCTTTTCTGCTGCCTGTGACACCCGCAGATTCGGCTCTTTGGAGTAGATAAGAAACATTTGTTCATATACTTTACCACAGTACCACTCTACCGCAGTAAAGTGCTTGACTCCGTTCCATATGGATTTTATGAATTTACTACACGTTTTCGCCCCTGCACTGCCATCCTGGATGCTGTATTAGTGTGAGATTTGCCCTTTGCTTTCCCTTAATATTACTCTCTTCCCTTTATATAGAGTTAATTTTAGGGGAAAAGCTTTCTTTTAAGGGAAACGTACGGGATTCATATGTCGTTGCCAAGACACTGTCCCATTGCCCTCAATTATCCCTTAAACTTACCTTCATCCCCTAATATGGAGCCGATTTTAGGGACAAAACCATACTTTAAGGGAAACGTAGGGGATAATTCGTCGTATCTATCCTTTTGCTGGTTTACCCTCAACTTTCCCTTAATCTTGCTCCCTTCCCTTAATATCGAGTCGTTTTATGGGCAAAACCATACTTTAAGGAAACGTAGGGGATGGATATAAGATGCCACAGAGCAAATGCATGCATTCTAAAAGGCACCGCCTATTAGCAGTGCCCTGTGGTTTATAGCTTGCTTTTGGGATTTATCGCCACTTTTTCAGGCTTATCGCCATTTTTTCAGGCTTATCGCCATTTTTTCAGGCTTATCGCCACTTTTTCAGGTTTATCGCCACTTGAAGCCCATATCATATTCCCCTTGTGTGGCCATCATACAATATAATCATAAATCATTCGTAGCTTTTAGGATATTGCGGAATTCGTATATATAAAGGTATTTTACTTGTCCAGCGCAGCCAGGTACTCAACGGCGCTGTGGGCGGCTACGTTGCCCTCGCCAACGGCTTTGGCATACTGGTACGGGCGGCCGGTGCAGTCCCCTGCGGCAAAGACGCCGGGTATGTTTGTGGCGCAGGAGCGGGACACGGATATGTGGCCGTCCCCGGTTGTGGCAAGGCCGGAGATGAGGCTTGCAGGCGGCAGGGACTCTTTGAGAAGGAACGCCCCGTCCACGGTAATCTCTCCGTCCTTGAAGCATACCCGTTCAAGACGCATGCCACCCTGGAAGGATACGGGGTACTTATGGATTATCTGGATGTTGTCTCCCTTCACTTCGCAGCCGGGATACATGGGCATGAGGTAGACCTTGGAGGCAAGGCCGGCAAGGAAAGAGATCTCGTGCTCAAGGCGCTTGTCCGTGCAGAGCACCGCTATGGTCTTGCCCCTGTACAGGAAACCGTCACAGGTGGCGCAGTAGCTTACGCCCCTGCCTATGAAGTCCAGCTCGCCTGGCACGGGCTTGAAGGACTCAACCCCTAAGCACAGGATTACGGAACGGGCCACGGGGGCCTCGTCCCCTGTCAGGATTGTGAAGGACGTTTTGGAAGGGTAAATGCCGGTAACCTTTGCGGCCGTGGGGGATATGGAAAGGGTGTCGCAGTGGCGTTTTAATGCTGCGGAAAGCTCTTCGCCGGAGATGTCCGGAAGGCCGGGATAGTTGAGAATCTTCTCGGCTCTGGAGACCTTTTTGGACTCCGCGGAGCCGGCAAGCCATATGAATGACTTGTCCAGGATCTTTGCGTTTATGGCGGCGGAGACCCCGGCGGGGCCTGCGCCTATTATTGCTATGTCGTATGTCATGGGATTACTCCATCCTGGAGAGGTCTTCCGCAAGCTCTTCAAGCTCTAAGGGCGGGACTTTTGCGTCCGCGGAGGATACAAGCTTGTCCACGGAGGCTTTGCCCTTCTCCGGGGCAACTATGGTGCCAACGCCCGCAACGCACCCGCCGGGGCAGCCCATGCCCTCTATGAGGCAGCCGTTGAGGCGCCCGGCCTTGGCCATCATGAGCAC
>JAJPYR010000016.1:0-11687 GCA_021204825.1 Clostridia bacterium
GGCAGATATATGCAGAATCCGCATTTATGTTCCTGTGTGCATTCTTGTGCGTATTCTTGTGCGTATTATTCCTGTCCTGTGACCTTGGGCAGGTATATGCGCAGGGCACGCTCCATGAGCACATCCTTCGTGTTGGCAAAGCCCTGTATGGCAGAGTCCTCCAAGAGCTTGTCCAGAACTCCCCCTATGCTCTCCGGCGGGAAGCCGGCTGCGGCCAAGTCCCCACCCTTCACGGCAAGGTCCTTAAGGGAGAGCGGCAGGCCGTCTGCCATCATCTGCGCGCGGAACTCCGTGAGGGCCACGGATGCGGGAGCAGGAGACAGGTTGTCCTTGCATGCGGAGAAGTCTGCCTGCATGAGAAGGATTACTTTGTCCAGGATGTCCTGGTTCTCCATGACGTAGCGCTTTACCTTCGCCGGCCTTGCATCCCCGCGGATGTTGAACATATGCGCCCCAACAAGGCGCACGGTCTCGGATGTGAGTCTGGACGGGACCTTGAGGCGCAGGCATATCTCATGCGCTATGCGCATGCCCTCCTTGTCATGGCCGTGGAAGTTTCCGGAGGACACGAAGCAGTACGGCTTGGCGCAGTCATGAAGGAGCGCCGCAAGGCGTATCCCAGGGTCTGAGTACTTCACGCATCTTAAGGAGTGCTCCAGGACGTCATGGTCATGGAAGTCATGGCGCTGCTCTATGCCCCTTCCAAGTGTCAGCTCCGGCAGGATCTCGTCCAAAACACGCGTGTCATCCAGAATCTTAAGGCCGTTGTACTGCGCGTATTGGATGCCGTGCGCGGCGTCTGCATGCAGGATCTTCTCCAGCTCCGCCCATATGCGCTCCGCTGCTATGTCCTTTATGAGCGAAGCGTTCCTGCGGGCGCCGGCAAGGGTCTCCGCAGAGGGTTCAAAGCCCGTCTGGGCGGCCATCCTGGCAAGGCGCATAAGCCTGAGGCCGTCCTCCGAGAACACCTTCTCCGCGGACACAACGGTGTCCATTACCCTGTTCTTTATGTCTTCCAGCCCCCCTAAAGGGTCTGTATACGAGTCTGACTTTATGTCATAATACACGGCGTTGCACTTAAAATCCCTTCTGCGGGCATCCAGCATGATGTCCTGCGTGAAGAAGGACTCCTCCGGACGGTGCGTGCCGCGCACGTACGTGTCCGTGCGGAATGAAGAGAACTCATAATCCTCCTCACCCCTGCGTATCTTCAAGGTGCCCGTGTTCTTAAATGCCCTGGATATGGTGTATCCCGCCTTCTGCGCATATTCCGCAAAGACAGAGGCGTCCATCGGGGCGCAGATGTCCGTGTCCTCCGAAGGGCCATAGCCCGCAATGTAATCCCGGACCTTGCCGCCCACAACGTACAGGGGACAGGGCAGAGAATATGCAAGCTGTATTAAATTGGGGCTGAGAATCTCCCTCATGCTGCCCTCCTTTCCCTCCTGAGCGGGATACTGCGGCGCGGAACAGGCCGTTGCGCTGCACATATGACGCTTTATATGCGCCTTATGCGTGCCCAGGGAACCCTGCGGCCGGATGTTCGCTGCGGTTTTGATTATACTACCTTGAGGGGGCTTTTGTCTACAATACCCGCATGCGGCAAAGTAAAATTTCCACGGGATACAGTGTACAGTTTTACGTAATATAGCGTATAACTGCGTGTTATGCGGACGTTATGCCGGACAGGGATACGGCAGAGATACGGCAGGGGTACGGCAGGGAATATGGACCGGACAGGGCGCGAGATTATTGCATTTTGACAAAGGATGGTTTATACTTGGAGCATAAGCTTGACGGCAGAGGTATGCAAGGACATGTTCCATCTGATCGTAAACAGCATCCGCATGAGCAAGAAGAACCGCAAAAAGCTTGAGGAAGCGGTTGACGTGTTCAGGAAATCCGGACAGGAGTACGAGATCCGGGTGGCGGAAAACAAGGGGGATGACACAGCTATAGCAAGGGAGATATCCCTTCTGCCCGGCGAGCACTGCATAGTGGTCATGGGCGGGGACGGAACGCTCCATGACGTCATAAACGGCATAGAGGACTTCGAGCACACTTCCATGGCCCTCATACCTCTCGGCACGGGCAATGACTTCGCCTCAATCGCGAAGATACCCCTGAACCCTGTGAAGGCCGCAGAGCTCATTGTCTCCACTCCCCCTGTGCCCATGGACTACATCCAGCTTGCAGACGGGCTCAAGAGCATAAACGTTGTGGGCATGGGAATAGACGTGGACGTGCTGGAGAGGGCATATGCAGGCAAAAGGCACGGGAAGAGCAAGTACCTCTTTGCGCTGATAAAGAGCCTCATACACTTCCAGAGCATACACTTCACCCTGGACTGCGAGGGGCATGAGAACGAGGAGCATTACGGGCTCATCATTGCCGTAGGCAACGGGCGCCAGATTGGCGGCGGCATAAAGCTGTTCCCGGAGGCTAATCTCACGGACGGGTGGCTGGACCTCCTCGTTGTGGATTACATCTCAAGGCCAAAGCTTGTAGGGGCTTTCATAAAGCTCATGATGGGAAAAATCAACAAGGTGAAGCACACAACGCACCTTCGCGTGAAGAGCGCGAAGCTTATACCGCAGACAGAGAACTGGACCATCCAGGCGGAGGGCGAGATATACGCCAACAGGGTAATAGACGCCCGCATAGTAGAGGGCGGCTTAAACTTCATTCTGCCCCCTGCGGAAGAGAAAGAGAGCAGGAAGTAACGCCCCAAAGCTTCGGGCATACGGCGCCTTAAAGGCGCTTTATATGCAGGATATGCGCAAGTTTCGGGCATACGGGACCGGCATAAGAAGGACAACGGATGATAGAGAAGTATTACAGAAGCATCATAAACAAGGTACGGCAGGCCATCTGTGTCGTGGGCCCCAGTTTCAAGGTGTACCTTTCCAATCCCGCTTTCAACGCCTTGTTCAACTACAGCGGGAAAAGGGGCACTTTAGGGCAGGCCACAAGATGCGCCGGGGCGGCAAAGATGTGCGGCCGGGACCCCAGCTGCAAGGGGTGCCCCCTTGCGGATGCCTTTGAGGATGCCTTCTACTCTTCATCCGAGATACGAAAGCGCATATTCCAGAAGGTCAACACGGATGACGGCGAGACAGAGGTCTCATACTCCGTTACGGTGAGCCCCCTGGGGGGCGGGCTGTGCATGTGCACCGTGGATGACGCATATGAGCTGGAGATTGCGCATGAGATGCGCAATGCGAGGAACATACAGCAGCGCCTGCTTCCCGCAGGCAAATGGGCGGGCGGCAAGCGCTATGCCTTCACGTACATCCCCTGCAGAGAGATAGGCGGGGACCTTCCGGACGTGTACGAAGTGAACGGTTCCGCATGCGGCATGATAGCGGACGTGTCCGGCAAGGGCATCTCGGCCGGCATGCTGTCCGCGTTCGTAAAGGCCGCGTATGACAGGAAAGAGCCCTCCCCTGCAGAGGCCATATCAAAGCTCTCCGAAAAGTTCCGCGAACTGAAGCTGGATGAGCGCAACTACATAACCATGGCTGCCGTGCGCATAGACAAGGACACCATAACCTACTCCATGGCAGGCCACAACACTCCCATCCTTTTAAAGTCCGGCTCCAGCATAACGAGAATAACCCTCTCCGCCCCTCCTGTCTCCGGATGGTTTGACAACCCCCAGTACTTCGATGACACCATACCCTACAAAAAAAGCGACATCCTGGTCCTTCTCACGGACGGCGTAACGGAGTGCCGCAACGGCCGTGGAGAGATGTTCGGCGAGGACGGGGTCATGAAGACCCTCTCCGTCTCCCCCACCGCAGACGTGTTCATCAAAAAGCTGGAGGAGACCCTGGTCTCATACTCATCCCAGCAGACGGATGACGTAACCGTCATAGCCTTTGACCTCTGACCCCCTCCGCCGCTGTCCTGCACGGAAGGCCGCAGGGACTTATGGGGCCGCAGAAGGCAGAAGGCCTTGGGGCAGGCAGCTGCAGGGCCTCAAAAAGACCGGCTGAGAGCGTTACAAGCCGCATACAGCAAGTTACAGCAGCACACAGGTGCTGCTTTTTCTTTGCTCTGCGGGCATTGTACGGGTCATAGCGTGTTACAGTCATTTTTGCCGAAAAGTGACTGAAAAGCACTTCTAACCAAGTCCGCAGTATGCTATACTGTCCCTGCCGGACAGAATTGCGTCCACGCAGGCAAGGAGATGCTATGGAAAAAGTTGCTGAAGCCATAAAGGCTGTCATAGACCGTGAAGGCCCGGGCTACCTGGATACCAACGCATATGACGTATATGCAGAGCTGCTCAAGAACAAGGCGGCAGATGAAAAGACCGCCCGCATGATGCTCATTACCCTTCTGGCCGGAACGCACAGGCAGAAGGCCAGGGATGCGTCCGCATACTCAGCCTATATCCAGCAGGAATGCTGCCTCACTGAATCCGCAGCGGATGAGATTGCCGGCATATACGCTGAGCTGTTCAAAGCAAGCAACCGCAGGGAATGGAAAGGCAACAGAGAGAAAGGGTTCATAGAGTTCTGTGAAAACACATGGCACTTTGAACTGGAAAGCACTGCAGAATGGAACTGCCGTGGCAGGCACATGGATTGCTTCTGCTCCGTGGAAATGGATGTTGCTGTGGATAAGCCGGATCTTCTTCACAAAGCTTTGGAAAAGCCTCTGTCCAAGAACCCGTTTATGACAGCGGATGCCATCTACAGCTGTTTAGAGGAAAAGATGCAGAAAACACTGGACCACGATTTTGCTGAATATTGCGATATAGATGATTACTATCCTCCGTATTCTGAGGAATATCTTGATAACTGCAGGTACTGGATTGACAAGTTCTGCCCCGAGTACGGGCTGAAGCTGGAAGGCTTTGAGTTTGACGGCCGGGATGATTGGTGATTCCCTATGTGCTTTTGGCACTTGTATGTGCCAAATTAGGCAGTGCCTCCTCTCCAAAAACCTTTGGCACTTGTGGGTGCCAAATCGGAAGGCTAGGGTAAAATTGCAGAATATAAACACGATTTAAGGATTTACTGCTTACTATTTTTTGACATTCCCCGCCTTCCCTGCGTATAATGCGGCCATTATACTGCGGGAGGCATGAGAATATGGATGAAAGTGAAAAGGAACTGCTTGAGGATTTCAGCAATCAGATGCTTTGGGAACCCGGTTTCAAGGAAGCATGGGAATATCTGCAGCCGGAAATCGAGATAGCCATGGCTGCCGGACATGCTCTGAAAACAATGGGCATGACGGAAAAACAGCTCTCCAAGGCTGCTGGCATCAGTGTTCCGCTTTTGCGCAGAATGTGCAATGCGGAAGGAAACCCCAGCCTGGCCCAGCTCAAGAGACTTGCGAACGTCATCGGGCGAAGGCTTGTGCTAAAGTTTGTCCCCGAGGACGAAAAGCCGGAAAACTGAAGATATGCGCACTTTAAAAGGGCGGCTCCTTGTCCGGGGCTGCCCTTGTTGTATGCTGGATTTAATTGGGAAAGCTGAGGCTGAGTCAGAATTCCGGTTTTGAGTCAGAATCCCGCTTTGAGCGGGAAATCAGCCCATGTTCTTGATCTTCTGGATGGCTTCGGAGCGGCTGTCCGCGCCCAGCTTGAGATAGATGGTGCTTATGTAGTTGCGGGCGGTGCCGTCTGCGAGCTTGAGGGCTGAGGCTATCTGCCGGTTGGTGAAGCCGTCCGCTATCATGAGGGCGATTTCAACCTCGCGGTCTGAGAAGCCGTAGGTGTTGCGGAGCCTGTACTCGCGGTCAGAGGCCACCATGGCGGCTGCGTCAGTGATCTTTTTGGCGATTTTGGAGGGCAGGATGGTGTCTCCGGCGTATGCATTTTTGATGGAATCTATGAGGGCCTGGGCCCCTACGTCCTTGAGAAGGTAACCGCTTGCGCCGTTGTTTATGGCGCTTAAGATGTAGTCACTGTCATCGAAGGTCGTGAGAATGAGGACCTTGATCGTATTGTCGAACTCCTTGATCTTCTTTGTGGCCACGACGCCGTTCATGTTGGGCATGCGTATGTCCATGAGGACTACGTCCGGACGGTTATCAGCGCACATGGCAAGTGCCTGCTCCCCGTCTGCGGCTATGGATATGACCTCAAGGTCCGGGCTGGTCTTTAAAACAGCCTTTATCCCTTCGGCCAGAAGCATCTGGTCATCCACAAGCATAACCTTGATCATATGTCTCACTCCTCCTCATCTCCGGGCACTGTGTGTCCCGTCTGTATCTGTCTCCCTGGATGTGTCATATATCGCGTCCAGAGTCTCCGCAGCCGCAGGTGCGGCCGGGGTGTCTGCAGCTGAAATGACGGGGACCGCCGGGGGCGCAGCGGATTCTGCGGGTGCGGCGGCGGACAGCGGCAGCAGGATGTCTGTCTCAAAGCCGTCATCCTCATCGGTGGTGAAGGTGCATTTTCCGCCCAGCTCACTGGCGCGCTCACGGATGCCCCTGAGGCCGTATCCCTCCTGGATGGTGCCGTCAGGTATGCCGGAGCCGTTGTCTGAGATGAGAAGGCGAAGGCCGGACCCCTCCCTTTTCATCTCTATGTAGAAGGCCGTGGCACCGCCGTGCCGGAGGCCGTTGGCGAGGCACTCCTTGACGGTGTTGGAAACATAACGGTATACAGCGTCCGAGACCTCAATGTTGTCCAGGGCAAAGCGGATCTTGACGTCCGTGCCGTCCTCGGTCTCCATGATTATCTGCTCTATCTCAGTCTTGAGGGCGAGGTCATCCGTGCGTCCGGCAAGAAGATGCACGCTGGCGCGCATCTGCTCCAAAGCGTGCTTTGCCTGCACGTTGGCAGCTATTATGCTGCGCCTGGCCTGCTCCGGGTCCGTGTCAATGTTCACCTTGGCCGCCTCCGTCTGCATTATAACGGCGGTTATGGAGTGGCCGGCGTTGTCATGAATGTCGCGGGCTATGCGGTTGCGCTCCTCGTATACGGACGTCTCGGCAAGCTTGGCGTAGGCGGTCCTCAGCTCCGCCTTGGATTCCTCTGCCTCCCTCAGGGCGCGGCGAAGCTCAACGTTCTTGTTGTACATGTACATCAGGAAGTCCACAACCACGTAGTCTACGAGCATGGCAAGGAGGCCGTACAGGCATCCGGAAAGGATGCTGAGAACACTGTCCGATGTGGGGGTGCCGGCGTTTACGATTACCCAGCCTACAACATATGAGACTATGTACAGGGCACAGGCGCAGATGAAACAGATGAACTTGTCCACCTGCTTCTCAATGGTCATGTAGCACTCTGTGAGCACAATGCAGAAGAGCACAACCCCGAGGACGTTGCCGGTCAGAATGCCCAGAATTACCATTATAAGGCACTCAAAGGCGAAAAAGGCCATCTTCATCTTGAAGACCTTCACAAGATACATGCTTATGCACTCAAGGATTATGAGAGCAACACAGCAAAGAGCAACAGAGACCAGAATGACTACCTTGGGCACAAGATCATAGCTTATGTATGAGTTCACCGCCTGAGCCATGACCAGTATCAGCGTGACCACAAGGAGGGCTATGATCACCCACTTTACATATTTGATGATCTTCCCGACCACTTTTTCGAGGTCAAACTGTTTTCCTAAGGGCATGTCTTTTCACCAAAATAATCTCTGAAAATCATTGTAACATAAATTTGGATTGATGTATAATGTTTTTAAGACAAATCTGGAGATGCGCTGTATGAAATCTTCGCTGGAAGCCATCGCAAGGGACATATCGGCCATAGTGAAATATGACTCCTCGCTCTCCCGCACATGTTCAGGCATCAGGGCGCCTTTCGGGCTGGGCGTAAGAAACTCGCTGGACTTCTACCTTTCCAAGGCAAAGGAGTTCGGCTTTGACACCTGGGACCTGGACGGTTTTGCCGGGGAGATATCATGGGGCACCGGAAAGGACTTCGCAATCCTGGTGCACATGGATGAAGTCCCTGCAGGGACAGGCTGGACCCATGACCCCTTCGGAGGAGAAATAGATGAGGCCGCCGGCCGCATCTGGGGCAGGGGCACTATGGATGACAAAGGCCCCGCCGTAATAGTCCTGCATGCCATGAAGGCATTGAAGGACGAAGGCTTCGTGCCCGGGCGCAGGATCAAGCTCATTGCCGGCTGCAATGAGGAGACAGGCTGGAAGTGCATAGAATATTACACAGAGCATGCCCATATGCCGGATGAGGGATTCTCCCCGGATGCAGACTTCCCCGTAATATACGCGGAGAAGGGAATCCTGCAGATAGAGGCCCGCTTTGAGGTCCCCGGGGCAAAGGACCGCTTCCAGGCCTTCTTCGGAGGCACTGCCGCCAACATGGTGTGCGCAAGATGCGAGGCGTATGCTCCCCTGGATGAAGAAAAGCTTAATGAGCTCGGGCTGGAATACAATACGGCAACCGGCGTGGTCATCTCCAGCGGCAAGGCCGCGCACGGCTCCACTCCGGAGAACGGCGTGAACGCCATCCCCGCTATGCTCAAATACCTGGGCCTGGATGACATATACAAGGCGCTTTTTGAAGACTATCTGGGCCTCAGGGGCCTGGAGGACGAGACCGGCCCCTTAACCTTTTCCCCGGACCTAGTCCGCCAGGAAGGGGACACAATATGCGTGACCTGCGACATCCGCTACCCTGCAACCATGCAGGACATGGATATACACAGAAAGCTTTCCGCATACGGCGTGCCGTATGACGGGGTCCATTACCAGGCGCCCCTCTACAATGACAAGAACAGCACCCTTATATCCACACTCCTTTCCGTATACAACGAGGTTACCGGAAGCAATGCGGAGCCTATAGCCATAGGCGGCGGCACATATGCGCGCGCCCTGAAGAACGGCGCGGGCTTCGGCCCCGAGGGCCCCGGCGAAAAGAGCACCATGCATGAGCCGGATGAGTACATAACATTTGACAAGATAGAGCAGTGCTTCGAGATATACAAGCTCGCCATAAAGAGGCTCTGCGGCTAAAGAACATACAGACACACCATGGGCGAAGACTTGGACGTAAACAACTGCCTGGACCCGGAGCCTGATGACGGCTCCGCGTCCGCAAAAGCAAGAAGGCGCAGGCTCACAAAAGGGGCCATTGCGCTTATTATCGTTGGCTGTTTCATCTTCTTAATCCTGGCCTTCCTCTTCGTAGGGTGGATCACCTTCATGCACGTGGACAACACGGCATATGTGTGGCACCCGGACTATGAGCAGGTGGACATCGGCGAGATTCTGGACAAGTATCTCGTAGACGGCGAGGAGCTCACGGACGAGGATTATGACACTCTGTACGCGCAGACAGGCGTCACAAAGATCGGCGTGGACAGGGCCCTCGCATACGGCTCATCCGGCAAGACCAGACTTGAAACCATCCAGAAAAATTACTTTACGGAGCACACCGTGGATCATGACAAGTTCAGCGTCCCTCTTGTATGCACGGACTTCCTGGATGACGTAAACAGCGTGTCCAGCATATACCTGGAGCCCGGGGACATCCTGGTCTCCTCCTCCACTCACATTATGGGCTGGAAGATGGGCCACTGCGGAATAGTCACGCCAAGCGGCAGGGCCATGCAGGCAATGGCATACGGCACCCCCACATACGAGGCCTCCATAACATACTTCACAAGCCGCATAAACTTCATGGTCTTAAGGCCCAAAGCGGATGACTCCGTCTGTGAAGCCGCAGCGGACACTGCCCTTGGATGCAAGGGCGTGACATACAATGCCCTTGTGGGCATCTTCTCCAAAAAGAACAGCATGGAGCACGGCACCCAGTGCGCCCACCTTGTATGGTACTCATACATGCAGCAGGGAATAGACCTCGACCCCAACGGAGGCTGCCTGGTCCTTCCCAAGGACATAGCCAGCTCCCCCAACGTAGAGCTTGTGCAGGTGTTCGGCTTCGACCCCGTTACCTTCAAATGGTAACCGGATAAGACCACACAAAAAACAGCATATGATTATTGCAAGGCCCTGCACTGCAGGGCCTTTTCTTATACCATTATAGTGCGCAACAGCAAAGTTCACTGGAAATTTATATTGCGCTTCAGCAAAAGCGTTAACATATACGGCCATTTTTGCAAATGGTGTTTTTCATGACGGGCTGTATTGGAGCAATGTATAAACATATGTTTCTTAACGGTCCAAAATCCGCCGGATTTGCGGAAAAAAAGGGCTCCCGGGAGGACCGGAAGTCCGTTTAAACCGTTATAAGCGGGGTGTTATGAGGGATTACTGTTCATCCTCGGCGGCGAGAAGGGCCTCGCGCTCTGCTACGGTGAGGGCCTCTATCATCTCATCCATGTCACCCATCATGAATGAGTCCAGGGTATAGAGAGACAGGCCTATGCGGTGGTCTGTCACGCGCCCCTGAGGGAAGTTGTACGTGCGGATGCGCTCACTGCGGTCCCCGCGCCCTACGAGGCTCTTGCGGTTGGCGGCGTACTCGCTCTGGCTCTTGGTGCTGTAGTAGTCATACAGACGGGAGCGGAGCACTTTGAAGGCCTTGTCCTTGTTCTTGAGCTGGGAACGCTCATCCTGGCAGGAGACAACGATGCCTGTGGGGAAGTGGGTTATGCGGATGGCCGTCTCGGTCTTGTTGACCTTCTGCCCGCCTGCTCCGGATGAACGGAACACGTCCACACGGATGTCCTCATCCTTGATTTCCACGTCCACGTCCTCTGCCTCCGGAAGGACTGCCACGGTAACTGTGGACGTGTGTATGCGGCCCTGGGACTCGGTCTCGGGAACACGCTGCACGCGGTGCACGCCGGACTCGAACTTGAGGAGCTTGTACGCTCCCTTGCCGCTTATGGAAAGAACCAGCTCCTTTATGCCGCCCAGCTCTGTCTCGTTGACGTCCACAACCTCATACTTGAGTCTGTGGCGCTCACAGTAGTACATGTACATCCTGTACAGGTCTGCGGCGAACAGGGCCGCCTCGTCCCCTCCTGCTCCTCCGCGGATTTCAAGGATGCAGTTCCTTTCATCGTTCTTGTCCTTGGGAAGGAGCAGAATCTTTATGTCCTCACGGATTTTTTCCAGATTCTTTTTGCATGCGAAGGCCTCGTCCTCAAACATGGCCCTCATCTCGGGGTCTTCCTCCGCCTTGGCTTCATCTGAAGCCTCGTTCATCTGCCGCTCCATGTCCGTGTACTCTTCGTACTTTCCGGCGGCCTCCTCCAAGTCCGAGGCCTCCTTTGCGGTCCTGGCAAACAGAGCGGAGTCTGAGACAACCTCAGGCTGCGTAAGCTTTTGGGACAGCTCATGGTACCTGTCATAGATGCTCTTAAGTTTGGATATCATGCTGTCCTGCATATTACCTCTCCATGCCCGTTCCGGGCACATATATGCGCATTTTTGCTCCGGAGTTTCACAAGACGGGAAAGCAAACTCCGAAACATTCTTGTGAAACTTCCGGCTTGTATCGGCGGCTCCTAAGTCCTGTGGATTTCACAAGGCGGGAAAGCAAACTCCGGAACATTCCTGTGAAACTTCCGGCTTGAATCTGCTGCTCCGTAAGCAGAGGGCTTCACAAGGCCGGGAAGCAAACCCTGAAACGTTCCTGTGAAACTCCCGGCCTGTATCGGCGGCGCCTGAGGCCTGTGAGTTTCACAAGGCCGGGAAGCAAACTCCGGAACATTCCTGTGAAACTTTTGGCGGCCATATGATGTGCCGCCGTATGAGATGCGATGTGGATT
>JAJPYR010000016.1:11787-18008 GCA_021204825.1 Clostridia bacterium
TGTGAAACTTTTGGCGGCCATATGATGTGCCGCCGTATGAGATGCGATGTGGATTTTATATAGGTCTGCGGGCGTTGCGGCGCCGCGGGGACCGGCAGAAGCTGCTGTGCGGATGCCTGCATCCGGGGTCTTATGTGTGCCGGAAGGGCACACAGACAGGGGGAAGGATGCTAGAAGGCTATCCTTATGTACCTGTCCACGCCCTCTAAATCCTTGGAGACTACGGCGTATGCGCGCTTGGGGAACATCTGAAGGATCTGGGTTGCCTGGCCTTCGCCGCACTCCATATACAGCATGGCGTCCTTGGCAAGGTATTTGCGGACCTCGTCCGAGATGCGGCGGTAGCAGTCAAGGCCGTCCTCGCCGCCGTCTAAGGCTACGCGGGGCTCGTACTCACGGACCTCTTTCTGGAGATTGGGGATCTCGGAGCTCTTTATGTACGGGGGATTGCACACTATTGTGTTGAAGCGCCCGCGGACGGAGTTGAACATGTCTGAGCGGATGAAGTCCACTTTGACCCCGTTGAGCTCTGCGTTCTCCCTGGCGAGCATTATGGCTGCGTCTGAGACATCCGACGCCGTGACGGAAACGCTGATGCCCCTCTCTGCACATCCTTTGGCGATGGCAATGGCTATGCATCCGGAGCCGGTGCAAAGGTCCAGAATCTTGTCCCCTTCCTCTGCGGTCTTTATTATGTCCGCGGCAAGCTGCTCTGTCTCAGGACGGGGAATGAGTGCACGCTCATCCACCTTTATGGTGCAGCCGCAGAACTCTGTGTCCCCTATTATGTACCAAAGGGGCCTTCCCTCTTTGCGCTTGTCTATTATCTCTGTGAGCTTGCGGGTCTCGGAGGGCTTTATCTGCCGCTCTTTGGAAAGGTCCGAGCGGGGTATGTCCAGGACTATGGAGTATATCCACTCTGCGTCCGTCTCATCTATGCCGGCTTCCGCAAACTCTTTCTTTGTCTCCTCAAGCATCTTGGTGAGGAGACCGCCCGTTATGAACTTGGTTTCCGGAACGGTGGGGTCTGCATCCATTTCAAGAACCTTGTTGAAGGCAGCTATGGCAACCTCTATCTGGCTCTCATCCGGCTCCCGGGTGGTGAGGGTCTTCTGGAGAAGCATGCCCGGGGCCTTGAAGATGGTTACAAACCAGTTGTCAAAGCGCGCAAGGAGCTTCAGGACTTCGTATGATATGCCCACAAGAACAGGCAGGAAAACTATCTCAACACCCACACGGGAGAGGAAACGGAGGAATCCGTTCTCTATGCGCCCTGTGCCAATGGCCCAGTTTATGAGGGACAGCACAAGAATGTTTATGATTACCACAAGGAACAGGAAGGATGTGCCGCAGCGGTCATGGATGCGGGAAGCCTTCTTCACATTCTGAGGGGTGAGCTCATAGCCGTACTCGTATGCGTTTATGGTCTTGTGCTCCGCTCCGTGGTACTGGTACAGACGGCGGATGTCCTTCAGAAGAAGGATTAAGGCCAGGTAGGCTATGAAGATTACGAGCTTGAAGGCGCCCAGGACAAGATATGCCCAGCCGGTTACGCTGAAGCCGGGATATGCGTTCTCTATGAGATTTAAAAGGAAGTTGGGCAGAAGAATGAAGATCACAACGGCCAGGACTACGCCTATGACGAGGGAGACGGTCGTGATGACGTCCATGAGGTTTATCTTGCACTTCTCTGCAAGCCACTTCTCAAACCTGCCGGCCTCTTCCTCCTCATCCTGCCCGTATACGGTTGCGGAGCGCATGAGAATCCTGATGCCGGATACAAGGGACATGAACATGTTCACTATGCCCCTTACAAAGGGTATCTTGCGGGCCTTGGTGCCGGACTTGGACCTCTTTATGCGCGTAGCCTCCACCTGGATGTTGCCGTCCTGGTCGCGGACTGCCGTGGCCATGCAGGTCCTTCCCTGCATCATTACCCCTTCCAGAACAGCCTGCCCGCCTATGTACGTGCGGCACGTCTTCTTATTCCGTTTTCCCTTTTCAGGCTTCTCTACGCTCATCCGGAAACGCTCTTCCCCTGTCCGTCCTGTCCGCCGTTTTGGCGGCATATGTGCACGAAACCGGCACATCTGGCCACCACTGTGCGGCCATATAAAACAATACGGCTCCCCTGATATGAGAAGCCGTTACATTCATTACATGTTGTATCTCTTCTTGAACTTGTCTACGCGGCCGCCTGTATCAACCAGTTTCTGCTTGCCCGTGAAGAAGGGATGGCACTGGTTGCAGATGTCCACCTTTATGACATCTCCCTTCTTTGTTGTCCCGCTCTTGAACGTAGCTCCGCAGGCACAGATAACCGTGACCTCATGATATTCGGGATGTATATCAGGTTTCATGTTTCACCTCATTATTCGCTGGATGCTTGTTCATTATATAGCATACGGAATATTTCGTCAATCGTTTTTGCTTGCAGTTTCAGCCTAAAATGGCACCCCGTAGTGTGAAATTTAGGGTTTTTTCAAAGCCCTCCCAGGGTCTGGAATGAAGGCCCGTGAGGCAGTGCGGGCCCGGCAAAGGCAGGCCCCTAGGGCTTCGGAAACGCCGCAGCGGCGCCCTTGAGAGGGCAATTTGCCCTTGTTTAAAGGATATCAAGGGGGTAACGGACGTTATTTTTGCCGTATCGCTTGCAAAATGCAAATGCGGGCGGTATAATGAAGCTACTGCAGAGGCGCTTATGGACAATTGGGTTTTGATGAGCCCCAAGAAGCTCGTAAATCATACGGATTACGCACAAAGCGTAATGAGGGCACTGAATCCGGACGAGATCAGGGTCAAGGTTTCGCATATCCTGGTCACGGATTTTGACGCGCTTGTTTATACCGGCACTACAAATGCCATATGTCCCAAGACAATAGGCCACGCGGCCCTGGGAATCATCAACGAGACAGGGCCGGATGTGCTTACGTTCAGAAAGGGCCAGCGCGTATACCTGCGCGCAGCAAAGCCCTGCGGAAAATGCATGGCATGCAGGTCCGGGCATCCGGAAAAATGCGTCACCCCCATCCTCGCCGGAAAGGACTTTGACGGGTATCTCAGGGACATGCTTATTTGCAAGGCACCGGACATAATGTACATTCCGGAAGGCATAAGCGATATTCACGCCCTCTGCACAGAGGCAGTAGGAATTGCGGAAGCCATTTATGACCGCCTGAAGCTCAATGCAGGGGACAAGGTGGCTGTCGTGGGAATGGGATTCTACGGCAACATCATAGCCCAGACTCTGAAATACCACAAGATAGTGCCCATAGGCATAGACAACAATACAGAGAACCTGCTCCGTTCGGAAAGGGCCGGGGTGTTCTTCAACTTCGCCGCGGACGATGACCTCCTGGCTAACATAAAAAGCGTGACCAGCGGGAACTTCTGCGATGCCGCCATATACTGCGCCGCATCCCACATTTCCCCCACCGTTGCCGCACGTGTCTGCTCATCCGGGAAGACCATAATACTCACTTCCCCTTCCGCACACAACTCCTCGATTGACATCCACGAGATACTGGAAAAGAGCCTCATAGTCACCGCCATCACAACGGCATACGGATACACCGCCAGCGCCGTGCGCCTTCTCCAGAACAACGCCATCAACACGGACTTCTATGAAAAGAAGATCTACAAGGACGTTGCCTATGACCCTGTGGCCATCCTTGAGGAGCGTGACGAGAACTCCAGCAACTACAAGGCCAACAAGCTTACCATAATCCAGACGGTAATCTGAGGATTTCCAGGCCGGCCATATGCCGGCTTTTACAATGCCCGCTCCCTACAGGACGGAACCTGGTTCCGCACAGGGTGCCGGAAAGGCAGACGGGATATGCAGACAGGCCCTTTTGGGGCGCATATAAGGAGACATCATGAAACTTTTGATAGCATCGGACATACACGGGTCCGCAGCATACTGCAAGAGAATACTGGACGCATTTGAGAAAGAGCACGCAGACAGGCTCATACTTTTAGGGGACACGCTGTATCACGGCCCCAGGAACCCGCAGCCGGAGAAGTACTGTCCAGCGGATGTTGCCAGGATGCTCTCGGAGTACAAGGAGAAGATCATCTATGTGAAGGGCAACTGCGACAGCGAAGTGGACCAGTGTGTCCTTCCCTTCCCCATCATGTCCCAGTATGCAGAAGTGCTTATAGACGGACTCCGCATTGTGCTTTCCCACGGACATCTGGACGCTCCCCCTATGAGCCCCGGAGATGTGTACATCACAGGCCATACCCACGTGCAGCTCAATGCGAATGAGAACGGCGTGCGCCATCTCAACCCCGGCTCCCCCTCTCTCCCCAAGGAGTACTCCAAGAGGGCATACATAGTGTACGAGAACAGGACCTTCACCTTCAAGACCATAAACAACGGCAAGGAGTTCGACTCCGTCACCGTATAGGCATAAGCACCGCTTATACCTGCCGGCTTACCGCTGCATAAACCTGCAGCTGAAGGAAATGATATGCAGAATGAAACGCCCGCCTGCGGAAAAACGCAGGCGGGTTTCAGTTTGCCCTGGAAAGTGCTGCACGTATGCGCCGGAGCGCACTTATGAGCGTTTAAAGCCCCTTGTTATGTCTTGCTGGGGTAGCAGTAGAAGCCGCACTCTATGTTGGCATTGTACACCTTGTGCACCTTGGCAGCCCGCCGGCCAAAGCATCTCTCAAAGGCCGGATAACCGGACAGGACGTAGACATTCCAGTCCGGAAGGGCTTTGGACATAACGCCCAAGGCCTTGTATGTCTCACGCACGGAGGCCTCGTCATCAAGACGCTCCCCGTACGGAGGATTGGTTATAAGCACGCCGTGGTCCTTTTGGGAGGCAAAAGAGCGCATGTCCGCTGTCTTAAAGCGTATATAGCGGTCCACTCCCGCCTGCTTTGCATGGTATCTGGCTACGGATATTGCATCCGGATTTATGTCTCCCGCGAAGATGTCCAGGTGAGCGTCCCGGATCTCTGCGTCCAGGGCAGCCTCCTTTGCCCTGGCAAAGGCTGCCTTGTCTGAAGAGGGCCAGTGAAGAAAGTCAAAATCCCGGTTTTTGCCCGGGGCTATGTTAAGGGACTTTATGGCGGCCTCTATAGGCAATGTTCCGCTGCCGCACATGGGGTCTGCAAAGGCACGCTCCGGGAAATAGTACGTCATGTCTATGAGCGCCGCGGCAAGGGTCTCCTTGAGGGGCGCTGAGTATGCAAGAGTGCGGTACCCGCGCTTGTGCAGGCTGTCTCCTGTGGTGTCCAGGGTGAGCGAAACCTCGTTCTCGTAGATGGAGAAGCCCACAGTGAAGCGCTCCCTGTCTTCCGGAAGGGTGCTGAGACGGAACTTCTTAGCAAGACGGTTTACGATGGCCTTCTTTATTACTCCCCCGCTCGCCTTTATGGCCGCAAGGGTGCTTCTAAGGCTCTTCCCGTCCAGGAGTATCTTAGAGTGCGGGGTCATCCAGTCTTCCCACGGGAAAGCGTATACGGCATCATAGAGGTCATCAAAGGTCTCTGCGTGGAATGACGTCAGCTCTATGAGCACCCTCTCTCCGGAGCGCATGCCAATGTTCAGACGGGATATGTCCGTCCAGTCCCCTTCCACGGCAAGCCGGCCGTTTGTGGCAGGGGCGTGGTCATAGCCGAGCTTTTTGAGTTGTCTTTTGACCACGGCCTCCAGGCCGAAAGCCACAGGAATGAGAAGCTTCATGGCTCAAGTATACTCCAGTTGAGGGCGGAATACAAGCAGCGTTAGGCACGCCGGGCATAAAAAAAGACCCGGGACGTGTGAGGCTGAAATCTGCTGTCAAGGCATAATAATACCGCCTGCAGTGAATTCTGCAGGCGGCAAATCTCTTTCTTGCAATTACTGTAAGAACAGCTTCTTGAAAAGAAGAACCCATACAAGGTCGATCCATCCGATAATAGGGATGCAACCGAAGATTGTATAAATTATAGCGACAACAAGTCCAACTAATCCGCGGGTCTTAAGGAAGGTTCCCCATCTTACGATGATTTCCACTACCCAGTTTACTACAGGGATGAGCAGAAGGATGAACTGAACCAGACGAGGTAATTCATTGAACCAGGTAACACCGTTCTTTGCCATAATGATACCAGTCTCCCGAAAAAGATTTTTATACCACCATTATAGTGACTTTGTCGTATAAGTCAAGAGTATGACACTATATATTGATATTTTTTTGTGAAAAGGGGCAATATATGGCATTTGT
>JAJPYR010000102.1 GCA_021204825.1 Clostridia bacterium
TAGCAGGTGCCGAGCATCAGCTGAGCCTTTGAGTACTTTTTCTGGGCGGATTGAGTAAACAGATTTGCCGCTGCCTTATAGTCCTTTGCAAGGCCTTTGGTGCCGTTGAAATAACAGTCCCCAAGTTCATACTGTGAGCAGGGGTCCCCTTTTTTGGCTCCGTGCTCTAATTGAGCGATATATTTCGCGTACTGATTAGTTGCTGCCATGATTAATGATTAATGATTAACTCCCGGTTTAATGGACTGACCGGTCCGGCCAGTTCCAGCTAAGTGTTGAATCTGATTGCAAATTGCATGATTATTATCTGTCCATTTAAACAAAATGTCAAGATATGTGAATGGTTTCGAAAAAGAATAATATGTCTTACGGAAAATGAAATGTCTCCGTCATTGGATTGGCGGAGGCAATTCTGATTAGGAGATTCATAACCAATGCTGCTGGACATTTGTTATGAGTGTAGTTGGGATTATTTGAGGACTTTGAGGCCCCAGATGTTGTTGGCGTACTCCCTCACTGCCCTGTCTGCGGCGAAGAAGCCTGAGGAGGCTATGTTCATGAGGGATTTGCGGTTCCAGTCTGTCTTGTCGTTCATGTACAGGTTGTTGAGCTTCACCTGGGTCTTGACATAGTCGGAAAAATCTGCCATGCACATGTAGGGGTCCGGAGCCGGCTTGCCGTTTAAGAGATAGTCCGCGATGTTGGAGAATGACTGCCCGTTGAAGCCCACAATGAGCTGTTCGATGACTTTGCGCAGAAGCGGTGACTTGTTGTAGTAGGTCCTGGGGTTGTAGCCGTTGCGCCATACCTCGTCCACTTCATCGGATTTCAGGCCGAAGATGAAGATGTTGTCATCGCCAAGCAAGTTGTACATCTCAACGTTGGCTCCGTCAAGAGTGCCTATTGTGAGGGCGCCGTTAATCATGAACTTCATGTTGCCGGTGCCGGAGGCTTCCTTTCCGGCGAGGGAAATCTGCTCGGAGATTTCGGATGCGGGCATAAGGTACTCGGACATGGTCACGTTGTAGTCCTCAAGGTAGACTACGGAGAGCTTCTCGTTGACCTTGGGGTCCTTGTTGATGGTCTCGCCCAGGTAGCAGATGAGCTTTATTATGTTCTTGGCCATGTCATAGCCGGGAGCGGCCTTTGCGCCGAAGATGTATGTCTTGGGCACGATGTCAAGGTTCGGGTTCTCCTTCAGGGCTATGTAGGTCGCGATTATGTTCAGGGCGTTGAGAAGCTGGCGCTTGTACTCGTGAAGGCGCTTTGCCTGGACATCGAAGATGGTATCAGGGTTGATCTTCACTCCCTTCTGGCGGAGAGCGTAATCGGCAAGCTGCTTCTTCTTGATCATCTTGATTTCGTCAAGGCGGTTGAGTACGGATGTGTCATCCTTGAACTTTTTGAACTCCTCCAGCTTCATGGCATCCATGTCATACCCTTCGCCTATGCAGTCATTGAGAAGCCCGCAAAGCTCCGGGTTGGACTGGTTGAGCCAGCGCCTGTGGGCGATGCCGTTCGTGACGTTCGTGAACTTCTCGGGCGTAAAGTCATAGAAGTTCTTGAACACGGAGTCCTTTATAATCTGGCTGTGGAGCGTTGAGACTCCGTTCACCGCATGGCCGCCGTATACGGACAGATTTGCCATCTTCACACGGTTGTGCTCCAGGATTGCCATGTCGGAAATCTTGGCCCAGTCTCCCGGGAACCTGTTCCAGAGCTCATCGCACATGCGGCGGTTGATCTCCTTTATTATGGAATGGATTCTGGGAACGGTGCGGGCTACGAGGTCTTCAGACCAGGTCTCAAGTGCCTCGGCAAGCACTGTATGGTTGGTGTATGCACAGCACCCGGTGGTTATTCTCCAGGCCTCATCCCAGTCAAAGAAGTACTCATCAAGGAGGATTCTCATAAGCTCCGGAATGGCCATTGCGGGATGAGTGTCGTTGAGATGAATGGCTGCAAGCTTCGGAAGATCCCTTAGGTCTCCGTAGCGGTGCTTGTGGTCATCTATAATGTTCTGTATGGAAGCAGATACTAAGAAATACTGCTGCTTCAAGCGCAGGGACTTTCCGGCATTGTGGTTGTCCGCAGGATAAAGGACCTTTGTGAGAAGCTCTGCATCGTTCTCATCCGTCATTGCCTGGTAATAGTCGCCCTGCGAGAAGAGCTTCATGTTGAAGTCCTGCATGGGCTTTGCCTTCCACAGGCGCAGCACGGACACCGCCTCGCTGTCTTTGCCGGATACCATCATGTCATACGCCACCGCCATTATCTCCTGGCAGTCCACGTACTCTATCTCGGCTCCGTTCTCGCCCCAGTGCTCTCTGATCTGTCCGCCGAAACGCACTACGAAGGACTTGTCCGTGCGCTGCGTGAGCCACGCCTCGCCGCCGGGGAGCCAGTTGTCCGGAAGCTCAATCTGCCAGCCGTCCACTATCTTCTGCTTGAAGAGGCCGAACTCGTAGCGGAGAGAATATCCCATTGCCGGATAGTTGCATGTTGCAAGACCGTCCAGAAAGCATGCTGCAAGACGCCCTAAGCCGCCGTTGCCGAGGCCTGCGTCCGGCTCGCATTCATACAGCTCCTCCAGCTTGTACCCGTACGCGTCCTCAACAGCCTTGGCAAAATCATCCTCCAGGGAGAGATTGTACAGGCTGTTCTTGAGGGACCTGCCGAGCAGGAACTCCATGCAGAGATAATATACTCTCTTGGCTCTCTTGGACCTGATCTTTTTATGGTATGCGGACCTCTTTTCCAGAAGGATGTCCCTCACCACCATTACCACGGACTTGTATATCTGGTCCTTTCCGGCATCCTGCGGTGTGGTTCCGAAATACCTTGCAAGTTTTCCGCGTATCAGATCCTGGATCTGCTTTTCAGTTATATCATAGTGGGCCATAGGTTGAAAAGTCTCCTGAAATGTAATCTTGTTTTCCTTATCTCCGGCATCTTTCTGCTTCAAAGGCCAAAGCCTTTTTTGCTGTCCGTCTCAAAGGGGCTCTGGGCGCAGATGCCGTGCGCCGGATGACATCAACGCATGCGTGCCTTCGGATGCCTGCAGGCCGCATGACATCATGACCTCATGCCTTTAGGCAAAGGGCCGCATGTCCTTATGCGGATTGCGCACATCCTTTGTGCAGTATAACAGATGTCCGGATATAAATCAACACGCTTTCATCCATGGCCTGATTAAGGCCATGGATTGCGCGTTTGCAACAAATGAAGTCAGGTTTTGTTAATAGAAAGCCTTGAACACGGCCTTAGGTGCGGCCTTGGATACGGCTGCTTGAGGCTGTATTACAGGTTGAGGAGCTTGAGATACAGCTTTTCGTAGTCCAGGGCGGACTTGTTCCAGCTGAAGTCCGTTGTGGCCGCTCTCTTCATGAGGGCATCCCAGTCTGCCCTGTCGAAGTAATAGCAGTTCAGGGCCTCGCGGATGACGTACAGCATGTCATGAGAGTTGTAGTCACGGAATGAGTAGCCGTTTACGAGGGGCTGAATGCTGTCATACAGGCCGCCTGTCTCACGCACGATGGGAATTGTGCCGTAGCGGCAGGCTATCATCTGGGACAGGCCGCAGGGCTCTGACTTTGAGGGCATCAGGAACAGGTCTGAGCCGGAGTAGATCTTTCTGGACAGGTCATTGTTGAAGACGATGTTCACGGAAAGCTTGTCCGGATACCTTCTTGCAAGGTCTG
>JAJPYR010000005.1 GCA_021204825.1 Clostridia bacterium
GCCTCTTCTGCGAGCGCATTTTCGGGCCCATGAAGGACTGGGAGTGCCACTGCGGCAAGTACAAGAGGATCCGTTACAAGGGCATAATCTGCGAAAAGTGCGGCGTGGAGGTAACCCGCGCCAAGGTGCGCCGTGAGCGCATGGGCCACATAGAGCTCGCCGCCCCCGTGTCCCACATCTGGTATTTCCGCGGCGTTCCCTCACGCATTGGCCTTGTTCTGGACATGAGCCCCAAGGCCCTGGAGCAGGTAATATACTTTGCAGCGTATGTCGTAATAGACCCCGGCAAGATTCCCACGCTGGAGCGCAAGCAGGTCATAAATGACATAGAGCTTCGCGACCTCGAGGCCCAGTACGGCCCCTCGGAGGCCACCGGCCTCAAGGTGGGCATGGGAGCTGAGGCCATCCGCGAGCTCCTGCAGGCCGTGGACCTCGACAAAGAGTGCGATGAGTGCCGCAGGATAATAGAATCCTCCAATGCAAGCCAGAAGCGCCTGAAGGCCGTAAAGCGCATTGAAGTGCTGGAGTCCTTCAGAAAGCAGAACGCCCGCCCCGAGTGGATGATCCTCACTGTTCTTCCCGTACTGCCCCCGGACCTCAGGCCCATGGTGCAGCTGGACGGCGGCCGCTTTGCGTCCTCAGACTTAAACGACCTCTACAGGCGTGTCATAAACCGCAACAACCGCTTAAAGCGCATGCTGGAGCTGGGCGCTCCGGACATGATAGTCAAGAACGAGAAGCGCATGCTGCAGGAAGCAGTGGACGCCCTCATAGACAACGGCAAGCGCGGCAAGGCCATCTCCGGCCCCTCCAACAGAGACTTGAAGTCCCTGTCCGGAATGCTGCGCGGAAAGAGCGGGCGCTTTAGACAGAACCTTTTAGGCAAGCGTGTGGACTACTCCGGACGTTCCGTTATAGTCGTAGGCCCTGAGCTCAAGCTGTACCAGTGCGGCCTTCCCAAAGAGATGGCCATAGAGCTCTTCAAGCCCTTCATTATGAAGAGGCTCGTGGAGGGAGGCCAGGCCCACAACATCAAGACCGCAAAGAAGATGGTTGAGAAGGCAAAGTCCTTCGTATGGGACGTTCTCGAGGAGGTCATAAAGGACCATCCGGTACTTTTGAACCGTGCCCCTACGCTGCACCGCCTTTCCATACAGGCATTCGAGCCCATACTTATTGAGGGCCGTGCCATTAAGATCCATCCGCTTGTATGCACGGCGTTCAACGCGGACTTTGACGGAGACCAGATGGCAGTGCATGTGCCCCTTTCCATAGAGGCGCAGGCCGAAGCCCGCTACCTCATGCTCTCCTGCAACAACATACTTAAGCTTTCCGACGGCAAGCCCGTAATGCAGCCTTCGCAGGACATGGTCATGGGTGCATACTACCTCACCATAATCCGCCGCGAAGAGGGCAAGTGGTACCGCTGGAGCGGGGACCGCTACTATGAGTGCTCCCCGGAGGATGAAGGGGCGGAGCAGTACAGGCCCGGCTACTACATCTCCGAAGACGAGGCCCTCATGGCATACCAGCTCAAGTATGTCCACATGCAGGACGAGATATACGTCCGCAGGAAGGTGCGCATAGACGCCCCTGACACCCTCTATGACGGGGACGTTGTCACGGGCATCGTGAAGACCACCGTAGGCCGCATAATATTCAATGAAAAGATCCCTCAGAACTTAGGCTTCGTAAAGCGCGAAACCAAAGAGGATTTCCTCAAGTACGAGGCTTCATACGAGCTTCTCGGAGACAACGTTGCCCTCGGAAAGAAGCAGCTCGGCAAAATTGTTGAGCGCTGCTTCAAGAAGGGCGGGGCGCCCATGGCCGCAGACGTTCTGGACTACATCAAGACGCTCGGCTACAAGTACTCCACGATAGGCGCCATAACAACGTCCGTGTTCGACATGCACATTCCCGAGGCAAAGAAGTCCATAATTGCCAATACGGATGACAAGGTCATAAAGATAGAGAAGAAGTACCAGCGCGGCCTTCTCCGTGAGGAGGAGCGCTACAACGCCGTTATCCAGGCATGGGACGAGGCCACAGAGGATGTGACGACCGCCCTCAAGGAATCCCTGGACAAGTTCAACCCCATATGGATGATGGCAAACTCAGGCGCCCGCGGCTCCATAGACCAGATGAAGCAGCTGTCCGGAATGCGCGGCCTCATGGTTAACCCGCAGGGCAGAAAGATAGAGATACCCGTTAAGTCCTGCTTCCGTGAAGGCCTCTCCGTTCTGGAGTACTTCATATCCTCGCACGGCGGAAGAAAGGGCCTTGCCGACACCGCCCTGAAGACAGCAGACTCCGGCTACCTTACCCGCCGCCTGGTGGATGTCTCCCAGGATGTCATTGTCCGTGAAGAGGACTGCATGGCAGGCTCCAAGAAGCCGAGAGGCATGATAGTGAAGGCCATCATAGGCCCCAACGGCGAGACAATAGAAGGCCTTGAGGACCGTGTCCAGGGCCGCTTCGTTGCCGAAGACGTCCGTGACAAGCAAGGCAACCTCATTGTTGCCATGAACGAGTTCGTGACGGATGACCTCGCAAAGAAAATCGTGGACGCAGGCATAGAGCAGGTGTCCATCCGTTCCGTCTTCACCTGCAACTCCCGCTACGGCGTATGCGCAAAGTGCTACGGCAAGAACATGGCCACCAACACCCCCGTGCAGGTGGGCGAGGCAGTAGGCGTCATAGCCGCCCAGTCCATAGGCGAGCCCGGCACGCAGCTTACGATGCGTACCTTCCATACCGGCGGCATTGCAGCGACCGGCGACATCACACAGGGACTTCCGCGAGTAGAGGAGCTCTTCGAGGCCCGCAAGCCCAAGGGCTGCTCAACGCTCTGCGAAGTGTCCGGCGTTGTCCATCTGGATGACAGGGACAATTTAAAGCACGTCATTATCCTGGACCCTGACTCCCATGCAACGAAGAAGGAGTACACTCTTTCCTTCAACGCGGCCCTTCTTGTAAAGGAAGGGGAAAGAATCGAGCCCGGCACCGTCCTCAACATAGGCTCCGTATATCCGCAGGACATCCTGCGCATCTCGGGCGTCAAGGGCGTGCAGGACTACATCCTTGAGCAGGTCCAGTCCGTATACCGTTCACAGGGCGTGGACATCAACGACAAGCACGTTGAGATCATAGTCCGCCAGATGCTCAGAAAGGTCCGCATTGAGAACGCAGGCTCCACAGACCTCCTTCCCGGCGAGACCGTGGACATGTTCGAGGTAGAGGAGCAGAACCAGAAGGCCATCGAGGCCGGCGGCACCCCTGCCCTTCAGAAGCGCATCCTTCTCGGCATCACCAAAGCCGCCCTTTCCACAGACTCCTTCCTGTCCGCGGCATCCTTCCAGGAGACCGCCCGCGTCCTCACGGACGCTGCCATCAAGGGCAAGACAGACCCTCTCATGGGCCTCAAGGAGAACGTCATCATCGGCAAGCTCATCCCTGCCGGCACCGGCGCCAAGGAGTACAAGAACATGTCGCCTGCCATCGTGCCCGGCTACAACTCCATCGCCGGCCTGGACGGATTCTTCCTCAACTCAAGGCGCAACGGCTTCTGACGTCCAGCCCGCATCCTGCAGCCAATCCATGCCGCAGCATCCAATCCATGCCGCAGCATCCAATCCATGCCGCAGCAGCACCCGCAAAAGAAACACCAGCCACTCCAAAAGGAGTGGCTGTTTCTTT
>JAJPYR010000084.1 GCA_021204825.1 Clostridia bacterium
ATGCGGGGGTCGCAGGCAAGGAAGCCTGAGACGTCCGTCCAGTTCTCGTATACGGATGCGCCTACCGCACGGGCAACTATGGCGCCCGTGATGTCTGAGCCGCCGCGCGAGAATGTCTTGACCTTCCCCTCCACTGTCCTGCCGTAGAATCCGGGGAACACAACAAGGTCCTCTCCGTCCACAGCAGCTCTAATGGCCTTGTCTGTGGCAGCGTCATCCGTGGTGCCGTCTTCCCTGAAAAGTATGACATTCTCTGCATCCACGAACTTGGCGCCAAGGACTATGGCAACCAGCCTGGCACACAGGTACTCTCCACGGGAAGCTGTGAAGTCCTCACTGTTCTCCGCCTCTATGCGGGCCTCGGTTTCGTCAAGGACGTTGTCGAAGTCTATGTCCAGGTTGAGCTCCTTGACTATGGAGTTGTACCTGGCACGAACCAAAGCGAAGCTCTCCGTAATGTGCTTCCCGGCCCTGAGGTCCGAGTGGCACTTATAGAGAAGGTCCGTGACCTTCGTGTCCTTGGAATAACGCTTTCCGGGAGCCGAGACCACTATGTACTTTCTCGCCGGGTCCGAGCCCACAATCCACTTGACTCGTGTGATTATGTTGCCGTCCGCCATGGACGTTCCGCCGAATTTGCAAACCTTTACTGACATTGTCTTACTGCCTTATCTTAGTATAACTGTATCATGTATGCTGCGGCCCGGATACGGGCCGGTGTCTGCTGTATATATGGGTTTACCGGTACGCCCGGCGTCCGCATTCCTGCAGGAAGCTAGCGGATGGCGCGGGCCTCTACGTAGTAGCGCTTCTCGTTGCCCTCGCCCATGGAGAATGTCTTGCGGGGAAGGGTGCCTTCTTGGACAATGAGCCGGAAGAAGTCATCCTTGTCTATCGCAGGAAGCATTATGCCAACCCACTCGCCTGTTGCGTGGCGGGTTACCTCTGCCTCGCCGTGGACGTAATCCACTTCGCCGCCGTTCTCCTTTATATAGGCGTCTATATAGCGGTCCAGATCGCGGATACCCTGGGGGATATCGCCGTTGAACGGTATTTCCGTCCTGCCGCTCTCTGTTACGATATATGCAGTCTCAGAGCCCGCTGTCTTAAGGCCGGAGAGGAACTTGTCCCTGTCATGGCACTTCACAAGACGGTGTATGGCGCTGAACTTCAGGGCCTCGTCAAAGACGTTCACAACCTCGCAGAGGACGTATCTCTGGGGATGGTTCACACGCTCCGCAGGGGAAATGGTGCACTTGAGGTTGTCCCAGCAGGCCTTTGCCGTGGCTATGGAATGGTTGCCGTCCCCGACAGCGAAGAGAATCCCCTCTGTGATGCCGTACCTCTTCATGGAGTGCTCCTTTCCGCAGAGTCCGTACAGGGAGAATATGACTTCCTCCGGGTTGGAGATGAGATATGCGTCTATGTGACCGCCGCCAAGCATGAGGTCAAAATCATAGAGCTTTTCGCCCTTCCGCACGGAGTCCATTACCGTGTTCTGCTCATCGTCATAGAGGAGCATGGCGTGCGGGAGCTCTATGGGAGCATCCTTGCGGACGGCAACCCTGGGCGGAATGCGCTCCAGGATGGTTGCCTCTGTGGCGCGTATAAGTGTCTTTGCCTGGGACTCGAAGGAATAGTCCTCAAGGTCCACACCAAGGACTATGCCCCGCCTTGTGCCGGACTGCGTTGTCCTTTCCACCAGGACCATGCCGTGCAGGGAGCGGAATACACCCTCATCCAGGTATCTGTGCATGTGGCCGTTTATGTCCGCAATGCGCTTTTTTGGGTTGTCTCCAAGATATATTTCGGGATATATGAGGTTGTATGCGGAATACTTCCCTTCCGTGAGCCTTTGGACCTCTTCCCAGTACTTGCAGTTGGACGTGAACTGGTCACAGGCATTCACCGCCCACGTTTCCATTGGTATGTCCGTCTTAGGCAAAAGTATGTCAGGAACTATGACTGTATTCACTTTGGCGCCTCTGTATCTGAACGGCCCTGAAGGCCGGAGCATGCTGTTTATATGCCCTGTTATGAACCCCGGAAAGGGGCCTTAAGTCTGTATATGTGCCTTATACGCACGAATGCGCCCTGTTGGGCGCAAGTGATTATATGTTGAGAAGTATTACGAGCACAGCTGCAAGCACTATGGCAAGCAGCTTGAGTCCGAGACGCTTTGTAAAGAGTTCCGTGAAGAAACGCTTCGTTTTGGCGCGCCTTTTCTTTTTCTTGACTTCCTTGTCTTCCTGTATTTCAGCCTCATTGGCAGGCTTCGCGGTATACTCATGTCCTGTCATTATCTCAAAGCCTCCTCTTCTTTGCCGAGATCATAATCCCAGTAGTATCTCCTGAGCACTTCTCGGAGATCCACTTCCGTGGCCGTCTCTATGAACTTCTGCCCGTTTGCAAGGACGGTTGTGGAAGATATCCTTTCCCCTCTTCCGTTCACGAGCTGCATCCCGGGAGCCGGAGGATCCGGAAGGTCATTGTTCATGACAGAAATCCTGCCCGTCTCCTCTGAAACAACAATGACAGTCACCGGTGCCTGGGCCGCAATGCTTAATGACGCCCTGTGGCGCGCGCCCATGTATGCAGGGGCAATGTTGTCATATGTATCCATTGAGACAAAGCTTCCGGCAGAAACTATCCTGTTCTTTTCTATTACAATGGAACCGTCATGAAGAGGGCTGTTGTGGAAGAAAATAGACTCTATAAGGGCCGCGGATATCAGGCCGTTAATCGGAGTGCCGCTCTCCTTCACGCCGTTGGGAAGATTGTTGTCCGCAAGGATTATCATGGCGCCTGTGCGCTTTTTTGACATGCTCAAAACGGCCGCTACTATCTCATCTATGGATCTCTTGGCCTCTGTTTTGTCCCAGTTCTTATTCCTGTACGATGAATCCAGAAGGTTTCTTTTGACCTCAGTGTTGAACATCGTGAACACAAGAAGGGCGATGAGCACGACCACAAAGAGCAGTATGCCGGCTACGAATCCGGAGAACAGGAATGCCACGCCTGCAACAACCAAAACAACGGATATGATATAAACAAACTTCCTCGCATGGTTGTTCCAAAGGATTTTGAAAACATAATAAAGGACTACGGCGAGCAGCAGAAACTGCAGCAGAAGGAAAAACCATCCGCTGCGCCAGTTTTCCGCCGAGAAGAAGTATTTGAAATTTTCACTGATGTCTTTCCAGTATGCCAACGAACACACCCCGATAAGTTACTTCACTATAGTCCACTTGCCCTGTTCACTTATATTATATATACTTGCAGTCCAAAAATAAAGCGATTTTCAAGGTTTAATTATATTGCAGGGGGAAAAATTTTTGCCGTTTCCGGACCGTAATCCAGCCATGATTTCGCTAGGGGCCGCACTATGCGCCATTCTTTCTGTTTTTTGTGCAAATTGCACAATTTCTCCCTTTTTCCAGCGGCCCGTTTCATTCGTGCCGTGATATGCCGTATCTAAAAAAATACAGCGCCCGGATATGGCACAAATCCGGATTTAGTGCCGTACAGGATTATGCGCGGGCCTTGCCGTCCACGAAGAATATCCGGTTGCAGAGGTTCTGGAACGCGCTCTTCGGAGACACTTCACCGCTCTTTATGTCCGCTATGCAGCCATATGAATACTTTTCCAGCTCATACAGCCTTGGCGCCCCGTATGAGCGGGCCTGCTCCTTCATGCGCTTTACGGCATACTCCTTTACCTTCAAAAGGGACGCTGCCTCCGTATTGGTGCCCGCATATGACAGGACGGTCAGAAGATTGCGGAAGAATGCAGAGATGGAGTTGGACATGGCCAGCTCATCTATTCCCTTGCTTTTCAGGTCCTCCGCTATCTGGCAGAAGTCCGTATACTTGCCGGCAGCCATTGCATTGGTTAGCTCATACAACCTGTATTCCGCGTCCTTGTACACCAGATTGTCCACGTCCTCTGCCGTGATCCTTTCGCCCGGCTTGTATGCCTGGAGCTTGTCGCACTCCACGGAAACCCTGGACATGTCGCACATGCAGTAATCCGCTATCTGCCCGCAGACGGTGACGTCCGCAGGGCTGCCGGCACGCTTCATTGTGAGATATATCCACTTCACCACCGTATCCCTGTCCGACTTGGAGCAGTCCACAAAGGTGACCTCTTTCTTCTTGCTCAAAGGCGTCTTCTTTGCACCCGTATTGACTATAACCAGGATGGTTGTGTCCGGAAAAGCGGTGAAGGTTTCCTTGAGGTACTTGTCATACTCCGTTTCTGTGGGATAGAACTCGGTCACCTTCACAAGGCGCTTTTCAGACATGAACGGGAAAACTTTAAGGGCATCCGTAAACTCTTCAAAGGCCTGCGCCCCCTTTATGTCATCGCCGGAAAAGCTGGTTACGTTGAGCTCCGGAAACTCCACAAGGTCTGTGAGCATCTTCTCCCCGCCGAGACGGAAATAGGCGTCATCCCCTTCCAGAAGATATATGCCCCTCACTTTTTCCTTCAGACTGTTTTTAAGCTCTGTATACTTCATCCCTTAACGCCCCCTTCGCGTGCGGGCCTCCAAATACGCCCTTTAAGGGCCTCCAAAGGCTCCCGCGGGCAGCCGTATATCGTTTCATTGCCGCATATATGCGCACGTACGGTGCATCTGCGGACGCATATAATCATCATTGCTGGCTGTTCTTGCCTGTGAACAGGGAGACAAACTCGCGCATGGCAAAAGACAGTGGCACGTTCTTGGGAAGGCACAGCCCTACCCCGCGCACAGGAAGGGCCGGATCTGTGTCCAGCTCAAACAGGTCCCCCCTGTCCAGCTGCTTGGTGCAGTATTCCCTGGGAATGCATCCTATGCCCATGCCGTTTATGACAAGCTTTTTCATAAGGTCCCAGTTCGCTGCCTCCACTTCCGGATTGAGCGTGATCCCCAGGGTGCTTGTGAAGGACGCCAGCGCCCTGCGGGCTATGGTGTTCTCCTCTATCATAAGGAGCGGCATCTCCTGCAGGGAACGGAGGCTTATCTTTTCGCCCTTAAGGGCCTGCTCATACTTCTTCCCGGCCACAAAGACATCCGACAACAGGGCAACGGTGCCGTAGAACTTGACATCGTCATCCTCCACAGGCAGGTTTATGAAGCCCACGTCACACTTGCCTTCCTTGAGCTGTGAGAGCGTGTACGGGGAAGTGGAGGACACCAGTTCCAGCTTCACACCCGGGTACAGTTCATTGTACTGCGCAATCCTGTCCGCAAGGATGTAATAGAATATGGAGTCCGTTGCACCTATGCGTATAGTGCCCGTGGCTGTTGCGTTCAGGACCGTTATCTTGTTCTCAGCCTCGTCCAGAAGGGCCAGCGCCTGCTCCACTTCGTGGTATATGGTCTTGCCCGCAATTGAGAGCTCCATGCCCCTGTGGGTTCTGTTGAAAAGGGCCACTCCCATCTGGTTCTCCATCTGCTTGATGGACTGGGACACCGCCGGCTGGGAAATGTACAGCTCCTGCGCAGCCCTGGTTAAGCTCCCGCTCTTTGCTACGGTATAAAAGACTCTGTAAAGTTCCAGATTAACCATATCTCGTACCTGTATATGCAGGCGCCTTCATATGCGCCCTTAATCTGCCTGATTGAATGATATACCCGCATGTAACTGCCGCATACGGCCCCGAATGGCCCTCTGTGCGGACCCTTTGGACGGCCCATCATAGGTCTCTGTACGGACCCTTTGAACGGCCCATCATAGGTCTCTGTACGGACCCTTTGAACGGCCCTGCATTCAGACCTGCATACGGACCTGGGAGTGGCCCTGCATATGGACCTGTAATAGCCCTGCAGAAGGGCTTACTTGCCCACGCAGAACTTCTCAAAGACTCTGGAGACAATCTCCTCGCTGGCCGTCTCCCCCGTTATCTCGCCAAGGGCTTCCCATGCCTCTCTTAAGTCCACGGCAAGAATGTCCGCGGAGAAGTCATTGAAGTTTGAAAGGCAGCTATGAAGGCTCTCTGCCGCTGTGTCCAGGGCATGCTTGTGGCGTTCCTCTATTATGTACAGCTTGCTGGAGGACAGCTCCCCTACAGCCGCATGGGATATCATGGCCTTAAGATCTTCTATGCCCTCGCCGGTCTTTGCGGAGACTGCGATGTCATAATCCCCTGCGGGCGTTATGATGTCCGTCTTGTTGAAGACGTGTATCACGGTCCCGGTGCCGGGAGTGTCTGCGTATGTGCCGTTGTCCGTTATGGAAAGGATGACATCTGCCTCCTGTGCGGCTCCGTACGCCCTGTCTATGCCTATGCTCTCTATCTCCCCTGCTCCCTTGCGGATGCCTGCGGTGTCTGTCAGGGAGTACAGGATGCCATCTATCTGCAGGCGGGCGTCCACGGTGTCCCTTGTAGTCCCGGCTATGCTGGAGACTATGGCCCTGTCATAGCCTAAAAGAGCATTTAGTATGGAGCTCTTGCCTGCGTTTGGTGCCCCGCATATGGCCACAGAGACACCCTCTTTTATCTTTCTGCCGCAGGTGTATGAAGATGCCAGGACGGACACTTTGTCATACACGTCCCGGATGCTTGCCTGGATGCCGCCAAGCTCATCCCCTGTGGCGTCCTCCTCCGGATAATCTATCTCCACAGCTATGCGCGCAAGGATGTCCTTAAGCTCATCCTGCACGGATATGATCTCTTTTGCGAGCTTCTCGCTCTGCATTGCCCTGCCGGCACGAAGGAGCGCCAGGGACTCTGCGTTAATCATGTCCGCCATGCCTTCCGCAGAAGACAGGGACAGCTTGCCGTTGAGGAATGCGCGCTTGGTGTACTCCCCCTTGTCTGCCGGCCTGCAGCCCAAGGAGACTGCCTTTGCAAGTATGCCGCTGGCTATCTGCTGCCCGCCGTGGCAGTGGAACTCCACTATGTCCTCACCTGTAAAGGACTTAGGGGCTTTGAAGTATACAGCGTAGCCGTAGTCCGTGAAACCGTCCCCGTGTATGGTCCCGGGGTACATGTAATTGGGCTCCACATCTGACGGAAAGGCAAACATGCCCCTGCCAATTACAAGGGCTCCCTCTCCGCTTATTCTTATTACAGCTATGCCGCCCCTGCCTGCAGGAGTGCATACCGCAGCTATGCATGTGTCCATATGATATGACCGCATATGCCCGGGCCGCAAGCACCGGCTCCGTGAGCCCGCATAAAACAGCGGGACTGTGGTACAGCGGAATCCGTTTGCGGCTAAGGTATAATCTGTGCTTATACTTCTGCATGAGATTATATCATCTGCACGGGAGACGGTCAACAAAATGCAGGCCGCCTTAGACCATAAATTCTGCAACTTTTCAAAATGATTGCAACCTTTCTCCTGCCCCTCACGGGCCACATCAAAGGCGCTTGTCCGGATTTATGTGAAAATTATACAAACGAATGTTCTTTTACGCAAGATAAGAAACTGTTGTTTCTAAACTTTTAAACAGAATTGTCAATTTTTGGGTTGCCAAATTAGAAACCGGACAATTTAAAAGGCACCCCTTGGGGTGCCGCTGGTTCTGTGTTTGGGTGCGCCGTATGCTTTGCGTATGCTGTTTGCCGCTATATGTGCCCTGGGAGCTGTGGGCTTTAGTTTTGGGAGAACGGATCTCCGGAGTTTGAACTGCTGTTGTCTCCGCCGGAGCCGAACTCGGAGAACGGGTCATCGTCATCGGAGGGCTTGGGATTTGAAGCCTGCTGGCCTGAGCCGCCGAACGGGTCTTCGTCAGAGCCGCCGGCAGGCGGTGTGCTGTACGGGTTGTCGTAAGGGTTGGAGCTGTAAGGGTTGCCGCCGTACTGGTTGTTGTAAGGGTTGTTGTTGGGATTGTTGCGCATCTGCTGCTGGTATGCCTGGTACTGCTTCTGCTGCTCCTTTTTGATGAACTGGTTGTAGTTGTACCCCTTGTTGCCCTTGATGGTATATACGAGTATGCCCTGGATGGGGAACAGAACTCCGGTTATGGAGAAGATGAGGTATCTGCGGGCTGCGTATGTCTTGAAGAACAGCACGAACGTGGCAAGCTGTGCGACCATGTACAGGATGTCCAGCCACCAGGTGACCACATCCGGAAGCTTGAAGAAACACCAGTTGGCCCAGTTGAGGTCTGCGGGAAGGGAGCCGTTCAGCTGGTATACGTAATATGAACCGTAATAAGTGTCTTCATAGAGCTGCTCGGTGAGGTATCCTGAGGAGATGAGCGTCTCGAAGGACACGTAGTACAGGATGTTGGCGACTACGAGGGTCAGCTCAAGGAAAGAGCAGATGGCCGAAACTATGCGGGCGTCCACAACGCCGAACAGCTTGTTCTTTTTGGAGCACTCGCCGAAATAGTACGTGTTGAGGATGGGGATGAAGATCATCCACTTATTCTTCAGACCTTCACGCTTGGCGATGATGAAGAGGCCCACAACGAGGAAAACGTAGACCACGGCAAAGCAAAGGCCGCCCACAAGATATGTGAGCCACCTGGTCTCAAATGTGGCAAATGCGTCTACGATGTTAGCGTACTGAAAGAAATCCATTTGCTGCTCCAGCTTCCCCGTTTTTATCTACCGTTTTCTCATTTTAGAGGGCAATGTTGTAAACTGTGAAAATGCCTTGTTAAAGATTTGTGAAAATTATGCCGTTTCATCCCCTCCCGGATGGGTTGTGCCGGTCCAGGGGCAGGCCGCCCGGACAGATTCCGGGCCAAAAAAAGCGGACGGACAGGCAGATTCCGGGCCCATAGTACAACGGGCGGACGGACAGGCAGATTCCGGGCCCATAGTACAACGGGCGGACGGACAGGCAGATTCCGGGCTAAAGAACAGCGGCCGGGCTGGGAGCCTGGCCGCATGAAGTCTGTTGTGTACGGATGTCCTGCAGACGGATGCCCTGAGGTTACTGGGGCATGTCATCGTTGGGGATGGAGAATATGACGTGGTCCTTTATGGGCTCCTTGTCAGGGTCGAAGGGATCCAGCTCATACTCCACGCTCTGCAGGCAGAGGCCCTTGGCGGCAAATGTCTTGCCGGCAAGCTTGCGTTCCCCTGTTTCAAGGGAGAGCAGTATGCGGTCCTTGGAGATTATGCCGAATGAGTAGCCCACCATAGTGCCCACTATGGTGCGCACCATGTTGTACAGGAAGCCGCCGCCCGTGACATAGATTGTTATCTCGCGGCCGTACATGGTTTCCGCTACGTCCACGCCGATGTTGTATATCTCGCGGATGGTTGTCTTCGCGGAAGACCCGGAGGCGCAGTATGCCTTGAAGTCATGGATGCCCGTGAAGAACGTGGCCGCCTTGAAGAGGGCGTGGGTGTCTATATCCTGCGCTATATGGTTAAAATAACGCATCCTCAAAGGGTCTCTGTGAGGGGCGTTGTATATCTTGTACGCGTAAGTCTTGCGCTTTGCGGAGCGGACAGGGTCAAATGCCGCGTCTCCCTCCACGCAGTCCAGAACGCTTATGTCATCAGGCAGATAGCTGTTCAGTGCATCCGCCATCCTTTCCGGGGGTATGGTGCAGTCTGCGGAAAAGCAGCACACCTGCCCCTTTGCATGAACTCCGGCGTCCGTTCTCCCGCTTCCGGTGACAACGGCGTCACAGCCCGTCAGCCCTTTCACCGCGCTCTCAAGCGCGCCCTGGATGGTGGCCGCATTCTTCTGCACCTGCCATCCGGCGTAATTCGTGCCGTCATAGGCAACCTTCAGCACGTATTTCATACTCTCTCCCCCCATGCAAAGCATTTTCCTACTGTACCCGCACTATACTATGCAGGGGCTCATATTCTTCTCTCTATAGCTGCCTTAATGTGCAGGCCGCCTGCCTGCTGCTGTCTGGATAGGTGACTTTACGCTGCAGGCTACAGGCCTGCGGTCGTCAGGATATGTGTGCAGGCCCCGGCCTGCTGTGTTTGTGTGTGGATATATATGCACAGGACACGGCCTGTCATTGTCCGGGTATGTGGGCAGGCCCCGGCCTGTGATTTTCTGTGTATCAGCGCACCTGGATGACCCAGTATATCTCGGGCCAGATCTGCGAGCCGTAGATGTTGAAAAGGACCACGCCGGTGATAAGGGCCGCAAATAGTATGGTTACGACAAGGTCCCGCCAGGTGAACGTGAGCTTCTTGTATCTCGTGCGCTTGTCCGCGCCGGAATAGCAGCGGGCGTCCATGGCGTCCGCAAGGTCCGAGGCTCTCATGAAGGCGCTAACAAGGAGCGGTATGAGGACGGGTATCAGGGCCTTGATGCGCTTGAATATGTTGCCGGTGTCAAAGTCTGCCCCGCGCGCTTTCTGGGCGTTGATGATCCTGTTGACCTCGTCCATAAGGGTAGGTATGAAGCGGAGGGCTATGGATATGACGAGAGCAAGCTCACGCACCGGGAAGTGCACTACCTTCAGGAACCCTAAGAGGCTCTCTATGCCGTCCGCCAATGCCACAGGGGTGGTCGTGAGGGTCAAAACAGCTGAGGCCATGACAAGGAACAGGAGGCGCAGGCACAGGAACACCGTGAAGATGATGCCCTCTACCGTTATATGTATCACGCCGTATTCATACAGGGGATGGTCCCCGCTGTGGAACAGGACGTTGAGTATCGCCGTTATGACAAGTATGAATATGACGGCATTAATGGACCGGAAGACGCTCCCTAACGGAAGCTTTGCAAAACCTATGGCCGCGAAGAGCACTATGGCGCAAAGCAGAAGGGAGTAAAAATTGTAGGAGCAGAACAGAAGCACTATGAACGCTATGAGCGCAAGGAGCTTCACTCTGGGATCCAGATTGTGGACAAAGGACTTTTTGGGGTAGTACTGCCCGAAGGTTACATCACTGGCCATGCTGTTCCTCCGGCATATATCTCTGTCACCTTTGCGGCGAAGTCATCCACGCTGCAGTCGTTGTGGACAATGTACCCGTCCTTCTTCAGAAGGGCTGCAGTCTTGGATGTCAGGGGCACGTCCAGGCCCAGGGACTTGAGTTCTTCAAGGCGGGCAAACAGCCTTGCAGGCGTGTCGCATGCAAAGACCCTGCCTTCGGATATGACAGCCACGTGGGAGCAGTTGTCACCTATCTCATCCATGTCATGCGAGACAATGATTATGGTCTCGCACCACTCGCCGTGCACCTTGTGCAGAAGGTCCATTATCTCCTGCTTGCCCTTGGGGTCCAGGCCCGCCGCAGGCTCATCCAGCACCAGTATGTGAGGCCTTGTGACAAGCACGCCCGCAATTGCCACCCTGCGCCTCTGGCCTCCGGAAAGGTCAAACGGGGACTTCTGGGCTACCTCGTCATAGTTGAGGCCCACAACCTCTATGCTGGCCCTTACGGCCTCCTCTATCTCTTCCTGTGAGATGCCCTTCCTGAAGTTCTTGAGCCCGAAGGCCACATCCAGAAAGACAGTGTCCGCAAAGAGCTGCGCCTCCGGATACTGGAACACCATCCCCACAGCGGCTCTCAAGGCCTTGAAGTCACACTTTTTGTCCGCCAGGTTGAACTTCCCCACCGTTATCTGAGGAAGAACAGGCGCAGGCATGCCGCGCTTGGGCTTGGGGACCTTTTGCTTCCTGTCCGCCTGCGGAAGCTTTATGAGGGCATTGAGATGCTGTATTATAGTGCTCTTCCCGGAGCCCGTGTGGCCTATGATGCCGAAGAACTCCCCGCTGTCTATATGCAGCGTAACCCCGTCCAGCGCCTTTGTCGCAAAGGGCGAGTTTCTGTTCTTCTTCCCGGATGAGTATGTGTACGAGAGGTCTTTTATGTCCACATCCCATTCATGGGATGATACGGTCTCTTTATCTGCAACCGGAGATGATTCCCCTTGGAATATCCCCTTTTCATGCATGTTTTCCGTTATCTCTGCAGCAAGCTGCTCCGGATGCAGGAGGTTGCTTATGTGCATCCCTTCCCCGCGCAGCCTGTTGGCTATGACGGTTATTCTGGGAAGTGCCAGATTGAACGTCTCCAAAGACTCGCCGTTCTCGAATATCTCCTCAGGTGTTCCCGTGAGCACTATCTCCCCGCGGTTCATGACTATGGTCCTGTCCGAAAGAAGGGCCTCTTCCATGAAGTGGGTGATGAGGATGACTGTCATGCTGTCCTCTTCATTGAGGCGCTTTACGACGTCTATGACCTCTTTCCTGCCCCTGGGATCCAGCATGGCCGTGGACTCGTCCAGGATGAGGACTTCCGGCTTTAAGGCCAGCGCGCCTGCAACCGCTATGCGCTGCTTCTGGCCGCCGGACAGCCTTGAGGGAGTGCCCTCGCGGTACCTCTCCATATCCACAGCCCTGAGGGCCCAGTCCACCCTCTCCGCTATCTCTTCCCTGGGGATGCCCAGATTCTCCGGGCCGAAGGCTACGTCATCCTCCACAATGGAAGCCACCTGCTGGTTGTCCGGGTTTTGGAACACAATGCCCACATGCGAGGGCGCCTTCCTGTGCACCTTGGGGTCATCCATATCCTCGCCGAGGACATATATCTTGCCCTCATCCGCCTCAAGAAGGCCGTTCATGAGACGGGCAAGCGTGGACTTCCCGGACCCGTTGTGGCCTATTATGGACAGGAACTCCCCTTTGCGCACGCTGAAAGAAACCTTGTTGATTGCAAGGACGCCGTCTTCCCCGGGATATGTGTATGAAACATTCTCAAACCGTATGATGTCTTCTGTATCTACCTGTTCCATCCCGGGCGACAAACCTCCTTGTACTGTGACTGTACCATTATACCGGAATATTGTACAATAGCAAATCTTCCAGTAAAGTGACCTCTAAATGAAATTTTGTGAAATTTTTGCAAAAATTTTATCCGAGAGCGCTGTTTTTTGTGCACATAGCACAATAAATTCACAAATTTGCAATTTCTGCTTCCCAGTCACAAAATTTTCCGCCGCATAGGCTGCAGCATGTCCCGCATACCTGCGGCGCAAACAGCAGGCCACTCCCTTGAGAGTGCCGCCTTATGCAGCCATATAATGCACGTACATAGCACACCTGACTTCTTGCTAGGGCTTCAGACAACCTATTGGCACCACAAGAACGCCGTCCGGGCGCCTGTACGCATAGCCGGACCCAGTTATTATCATGAGAAAGGCAATCCTTTCGCCGTACTTCAGCCTGTCCCTGAACTTGCGGAGTTTCGCGGCAAGCTCATCTGCATGGGCAATGCCAAGATCTGTCTCTATGGCTCCCCATGCCTCACATCCGGCCTTCATGGTCTCCAGCACTGCATCCACTTCTAGCCCTGTGGAATCCCTGTAATGATAAAGGTTTGCGCGGAAACACCTTGCGTACACTCTGAGATCCCGAAGGCACATGGACCTGAAAAGAACGCCGAAACGGTCCAGGCTGTTTACGAGATCCTCCGGCTTCAGCTTCAGGGCCGCGGCCGCAAAAGAAGGGTCTGTGAACTCCCTTGTCCGTGCGCTGCGCACAACAGCGCCGGAGCGCAGAACAGGCCTGAATGCCTCCGTCTCCGTAACCGTGTATGTGCTCTTCAGAGCGGATATGTATGAGTCCATAGTCTTGAGGTCCATGGACACCCCGTCATGAAACTTCATGTCCGCCGCAAAATCCGGCTTGCCGGCCTGCGTGCCGGCTGCCCTTGAGTATGCACGCAAGAACATGCGCACCCTGTCCGGATTGCGCCTTACTCCGTCCGAAGCGGATATGCCTGCTTCCACAATGTCATCACAGCGGTGCCTGGCTTCTTTCAAAGCGGCTTTGTCCGGCTTGTCCAAGGCTCCGGGCCATCCCCCTCTGCACACAAGGAAAGCAAGGCGGTCCAGTTCCAGTCCGCTGTACCCGTTAACATTGTCATCGCCGCCAAACAGGCCCTCAAGGGACACAGAGCCGTCCGAATCCCCGGACTCGTACAGCGTCATGGGCTCCATGACAGTGCTGCATATCCTGCCCGTTCCGCTGTGAAATATGGGAGCATCCTTCCCCGGCGCTGCGGATTCCGTAAGCATGAACTGCCCGAACATGCCGCGGTCATCCACTTCTCTCCGCACCGCATCCCAAAGGAAGGGCGCTTTCTCCCACTCGTCTATAAGCCGGGGCGTATCCCCCTTAAGAAGCCTGAACGGATCTATCTGAGACATCTGGAGGCTCTGCCTGCAGGCTGCAGGGTCATCCAAATACACGGCACTTTTGCAGTGCTGCATGGCCGTTGCTGTCTTGCCGCAGCCCTTAGGCCCGCATATGCATACCGCACCCCTGGCTTCCAGTGCATCCTCTATATATTTGTCTGCCAGTCTTGGCATATAACTGCTCATCATTTCCACTGTGGCGAAATTATATAGGATACGGCATTATATGTCAACGTTTTTTGCTGCTTTCTAAGAAAACAATTCCTTGATTTATCGTTTTTTTATTCCATATTTTATTCAAAATTTGTTACATGTTTTGTTCAGATTTTATATTGTGTTTTGTCCCAAATCCATTCCGTATTTTGTCTCGGTTTCATTCCCTGCCTGGGCCGCTCACTCCCTTCGCATGAGGGCGCCTTGAAGGGCGTTGCTGCGGATGCCGCAGGACCGGCAGGTCTGCACAGGCGGGCTTTTAGAGCCACAGGGAGGCTTGCGCGCGTATATGCGTGCGTGTGCGCACGTGCACAATATACTATAATTTTAATGATAGGGGGCGTCAAAAAATTGACAAAGTGAAAACGAGTGCACTATAATTGTGCAGACATTCCGAGGAAGGGCAGACTGGGCCCTGCAGGGGTGTTAGCAGGAAGATTTGATTAGTGTAACATAAACGGAGGTTTATTGATGAAAAAACTGACTATTGATGGCAATACCGCCGCCAGCCATGTTGCGTATGCCTTCTCAGAAGTCGCCGCCATTTATCCTATAACACCGTCCTCTCCCATGGCAGAGGTTGCGGACGAGTGGGCGACAGCCGGCAGAACAAATATGTGGGGCCAGAAGGTAAAGATTGCCGAGATGCAGTCAGAGGGCGGCGCCGCAGGCGCTGTGCACGGCTCCCTTTGCGCCGGAGCTCTGACCACTACTTACACAGCATCCCAGGGCCTTCTTCTGATGATCCCCAACATGTACAAGATTTCCGGTGAGCTCATGCCCATGGTCATGCACGTGTCAGCGCGTGCCCTTGCGGCTCACTCACTCAACATATTCGGCGACCACGCGGATGTCATGGCCTGCAGGCAGACAGGATTCGCCATGCTCTGCGACAGCTCCGTGCAGGAAGTCATGGATCTCGCCCTTGTGGCCCATCTTTCCACTCTGAGGGCAAGGGTTCCGTTCATCAACTTCTTTGACGGATTCAGAACCAGCCACGAAGTTGCAAAGATTGATGTCTGGGATGAGAGCGACAACTATGCAGAGATCCGCGAGATATGCGATGAGGTTGGCATTGAGGCCGATATAGCAGATTTCAAGTCAAGAGCCCTGAACCCTGAGCACCCCATCCAGAAGGGCACAGCCCAGAACTCAGACACATACTTCCAGAACAGGGAGACTGCCAACAGCTACTACAACGCCACTCCCGCCATTGTCCAGCAGATGATGGATGTGGTCAGCGCAAAGTGCGGCAGAAGCTATCATCTGTTCGATTACGTTGGAGCTCCGGATGCAGAGCAGGTCATTGTCTGCATGGGTTCCGGATGCGAGACAGTGGAAGAGTCCATAAACAAGCTCAACGCAATGGGAAAGAAGTACGGCCTGGTAAAGGTCCGCCTGTTCCGTCCCTTCTGCGCAGACGCTTTCGTTGCAGCTCTGCCCAAGACGGCAAAGCGCGTAGCCGTTCTCGACAGGACCAAGGAGCCCGGGTCTCTTGGCGAGCCCCTGTACCTCGATGTATGCTCCGCAGTGCTTGAGAAGCGCGCCCGCTGCCGTGTGTACGGCGGAAGATTCGGACTCGGCTCCAAGGAGTTCACGCCTTCAATGGTTCTCGCCGTTTACAAGAACCTTGAGAAGAGAGTTCCGAAGAACCACTTCACAATCGGCATTACGGATGACGTCACTAACACATCACTTGACTTCTCCGAGAAGTTCGATGCCGCTCCCGCAGGCTCCACAAGCTGCAAGTTCTACGGACTCGGCTCAGACGGCACCGTAGGCGCAAACAAGAACTCCATCAAGATCATAGGAGACCACACGGACAAGCACGCACAGGCATACTTCTTCTATGACTCCAAGAAGTCCGGCGGCATCACCGTATCCCACCTCCGTTTCGGCGATACCCCCATCCAGTCTGAGTACCTCATCGACTCCGCAGATTTCGTGCAGTGCTCCAACCCTTCATACATCACCCGTTATGACATGACGAGTGACATCAAAGAGGGCGGCACCTTCCTTATCAATACATCAGCCACAACCGTAGAGGCTCTCGAGGAGTTCCTGCCCGCAAAGGTAAAGCAGCAGATTGCTAAAAAGCACATCAACCTCTACGTCATAGACGCAATAAAGATTGCCGGAGGCTTGGGGCTCAAGGGACGCACCAACACCATCCTCCAGTCCGCATTCTTCCGTGTAAATCCCCAGATCATGCCTTACGACAAGGCCATAGAGTACATGAAGTACATGGCCAAGAAGTCATTCGGCCGCAAGGGCGATGCAGTCGTTCAGATGAACTATGACGCCATAGACTCCGCGGCAGGGGACAACCTCGTGAAGATAGACGTTCCCGCAGAGTGGGCCAATGCCACAACGGGCGCCGAGATGGTCAAGGGCAGCGACAACGAGTACTACCAGGAGATCATCAAGCCCATCCTTTACCTCGAAGGAGACAAGCTCAAGTCCTCACAGTTCAACGCAGACGGATCCGTTCCCACAGGAACAACCAAGTACGAGAAGCGCGGCGTAGCGGTTACCGTTCCCGCAATAGACAAGGACAAGTGCGTACAGTGCGGCACATGCTCATTCGTATGCCCTCACGCATGCCTGCGTCCCGCTCTTGTTGCCGCAGGCGCAGAGAAGCCCGCAACGTTTGAGACAAAGAACGCCATTGGCCTTCCCGGATACGAGTACAAGATGCAGGTATCCCCGCTGGACTGCATGGGCTGCGGCGTATGCGCAACTGTCTGCCCCGTAAAGGACGGCGGTGCAATAAAGATGATACCTCTCGCTGCATCACTCGAGGCAGGCGAGGAAGCAAACTGGGATTTCGCCGAGACCCTTCCCGCTGTGGACACATCCAAGTTCAAGAAGGAGACCGTCAAGGGCTGCCAGTTCGCAACACCGCTCTTTGAGTTCTCCGGCGCATGCGCAGGCTGCGGCGAGACCCCTTACGTGAAGGTCGTAACGCAGCTGTTCGGCGAGGACATGATAATAGCCAACGCCACAGGATGCTCCTCCATATACGGCGGCTCCTCCCCTACATGCCCTTATGCAAAGAACAAGGAAGGACACGGACCTGCATGGGCCAACTCCCT
>JAJPYR010000101.1 GCA_021204825.1 Clostridia bacterium
TTTATGAAGTTGCTGCCTTCCAGCATCAGTTATGAAATTAGCATTTACAAGGAAAGGGAAGCCTTCCGCTCCAAATTTATACGAAGTAGGAAGATATGTGTACACAACGGCATCGCTTCTGTCCACTTTTTTCAGTTTGCCGTCATTTCTTAAAGCGATTGCGAATGACAAATCGAAAGTCCTTGCCCCTTTCAATTTCTCTGGTGTATTTGTGTCTGCGTTGATGTCTTCCAACAATTCCGTTGGAACAGGAACGTTCTCATTAGTATAGATAAGCCACTGACTTTGCAGCATATTGTTGGAAGAAAGACTTACTATGCCATCATGCGTTGATTTTTCAATACTGTTAAGAACAATATCTTTCTGTTCGTATGATATTTTTATGTTGGCAGTCCTTAGGAATAACAGAAATTGGCTGTTATTCAACAACTTTACAATTTTATCCGTTATTCTTGAATTCTTGTCCAACCGTATATAGGTTATGACATTATATCCGGATTTGTCAAGATTAACAGGTGGAACTGTTTGAACAGGTATAATTTGCCATGGCATCAGATATCGTTTGTCAGTTTCTTTTGTACCGAACTTTTCATTCCAATGCTTGTCCCAATAACCATCCCATTGAGATTTATCAAATTTGAAACAGTATCCTCCAGATTCCACAGTAACAAAAGTAGAACGTATGAATACAGACTTAAAGCCAATACCTTTATATCCGATCTTTTTTGCATCACCCACCTTATTGCCGTTACCAATGTCGCAAAGTCCTTTTATATCCCTATCCGAAAAGGCATCTCCATTGTGCATGAAGATAAGGTATCCATCCTTTAATACGATTTTAATATCCAAACATTTCTTATTGGAGGAAAATGCATCAACTGCATTTTGCAGAAGTTCAAAGATATAACGTTCTTCTTCTGTATATATGCCAGAAGAAAGTTGGATAAGACCTTGTGCAACTGTTGTTGCCACATCGGGGGATGTGTTAAGCGTATATCGCTCCTCAAGTAATTTTATTAGATTTTCCATTTTATGTTATTAATAATACTGTTACAATTTTTTTTAACTGTCATTGTCTTCTGAATCATCTTTTAATATGAATACCTTTGCTAATGGTATATTAAGATGTTCCTCGCCCTGAACTGTGAAATGTTGTGTCAATTCACCTTTCCGATTATAGACAGAAACAGGAACGTTAGTGCCTCTTATCACGATAGTGCTTTCATCATTATCTGATTCAACATTCGTGGATTCTTTCTTTGAGAAATCCACCTCGTTGATTTTGGCAAAATCTTTCCAATACCAATCTTGTAAATATTTGTCTTTGCAACCTATTGGAATATTCAAGACGCAAGCACCTCGTCGAATTCCAGTATCATAGTATAGTGCGTTTGTTTTATAAGGCGGTTTTGTGTCTATTGAATTTATTTCTGACAATCCAATGCAATTTTTAAAACTACCAGATTCAATAGTTATTTTATATCCTATTGTCAAGGTTGTTAGAGATGTTGTATTATTAAAAGGAAAACATAATCGATCAGCGTGATCTTTGTATGGATTATCTTTATAGGCTTTTATAGTTCTGCCCATGTAAAGAGACGCAATAGGACAATCAGAAAAAGCTGTCTGAACAATTTGCAGGGCACCATTGCCATCTTCTATTATCACTTCTCTAAGACCTCTGCATTTTTCAAATGCTGATTTTTCAATGGTTACTACATTATTAGGAATAGTTATCTTTTCCAGACCTACGCAACCACTGAAAGCATATTCGCCAATAGTAGTTACATTCTTGGAAATAATTATCTCTCCCAATGACATGCAATCGCTAAATGCTTTTGCACCTATGTAAGTGACTTTGCGACCTATTGACACATCTTTTAATTTATGGCAATTACTGAAAGCTGCTTCCTCGATTGTAGTAACATTGTTTCCAATAGTTACTTTTTCCAAACTTCCACATCCCTCAAATGCTTCTTTGCCAATACAGGTTACACTATCAGGGATTATCACTTCAGTAAAATCAATGCGAGTAGAAAAAGCATTTTCATCAATGTAAGTTGTGCCGTCAGGGATTAACGGCTGCTGGGTGTTATCGTTTTGTTGTTCCATGAATTATACTTTCAAGTTCCTCATCCTCCGTTGGAACTGTAAAGTTATTAAATGCGAAATGCGTGAGGACTGTATTATGCTTATCTTTCAGTCAGGCTTCTCGCATCGCCTTTGGGACAGATAAGCAACAGCCACTCACGCATGACGAGTATATATGTCTCCTTAGTAGATCAGTATATATCCGTAACGTGAGCGTTGTTGCCACCCTCTTTGTCCCTATTTCAAACTTTGCGAGAATTTGACTGAACAAGAAAGTTTCAATAACGCTATTCGTTCTATTATGTATGACATCCGTGAGGATGCCAAGTGCAAAGATAGTTGAAAAGCGTTGTAATTCCATCGATAAAACAAAAATTAAATTGAGTTTATTATTTTTTAATAAATGGTGTATTTTTTTATGAATTATATTTATGTTGCAAAGATAATCCATCGGGAAAAATTGTCTATAGAGAAAAATTTTCAGAATTTTACTCTCTTTAAATTTGAGAGACAAAAAAACTGCTCCAAGTAGTTGTGGAACAGGTGGTTAGTTTAAATCGGTATTGCAAAGAGGATTAGTCGTACGAGGATAAATTATTTTCCCGTATTGGTTTGTTTTTGTATTGCTTTAAATAGCCATTCAGGGTTTCCGGACTATAAAGGAAACTCTTGTTTGTTGACATTTTGGTATAATAAACAAGACGTGAGATAAGGAGTCTTTTGTTGTACGAAACGGTCTCGCCTTTCTTGCTCTTTCCATGAAACTTGGGATTAAGTCGGAAAAACTCATTCATATAAGTTGCGAAATACCATATAAGTACAGAATTCGATTCCTGATACTTATGTAATACGTATTGTGCATCTTCAAGTTTTAAAGGATAGCTTTTTTGTGTTTTTCCGATATTATCACCGAATTTCTCTTTCAGACAGTTTAAAATTTGCCAGACAGTAAGACTGTCTTTTATCGTTTTGCAGCCTTTTTCAGTCTTGATGGTCAGTTCCATTTTTGAAACTTTATCGTCAGGCATAAGCATTATCAGTTTCTCGATTTCCTTTTGCGGAATGATTGTCATAGATGCTTGTTTGCAAGTGATGTAAGAGAAGTCATAACAGAACATCACGAGGAGATAAAAGGAATCAGGATCCATTCCCATGCCTTTTACCGTGGCTTGCATGTCATCATTATTTATGTAGTCCTCGTATTTATATGGACATTTTATCTCACCATTGTTGTACCGTTGAATAAATTGATCCAACGCATGAGGGGCATCGTTGATTTTCATTATGTTGTGGTAAAAATACTCATCAATGTCTGGTACATAAAAAGTTCCATAGCCTTTTAGTAAATCAGCTACGTAAGTCAGTTCTTTGCTGCTATATTCTAACGGTAATTCCATGGTTTTCGGGGACTTTTATAGTGGTTTTTTATTTTTCAAGACATTTCTTGATGATATTCATATCGAAGCCCCGTCCGAGGGCGAAGCGTATGAGTTTGCCGTTGAGTTCATATTCGCTTGCGGCATGCGTTGATTTTCTTTTGCTTTTCAGCAGAGGGGCAAGTACGTCGA
>JAJPYR010000079.1 GCA_021204825.1 Clostridia bacterium
CAGTAAGTCAATACCCATTATAATAATGTTTTGCACGCGCGCATAAGGCACCGGATACGGTCCGGACACCATGGCTGCGCATGCGTCCCCCTTGTTTTCTTCCGGATACGGCGCAGTTTCCGCATGTCCGGGCCACAGAAAAAGACCTGCACGGGATTGTGCGGGCCTTTGTGCTCATTATGATAAATTGCAGCAGAATTTTCTGCAGCGGCAGAAGGCTTTACTCAGCTGCCTTGGCGCCCTCCTGGGCGGGAGTTTCTGCAGCGGATGCTTTGGCGGCCTTTCCGGCCTGCTCGCGGGCGAAGTTCTCGCGGGCGGTGGCGAGCATGAGCTTTATGCGGTTCTCCTGGTTCACGCGCGTGGCGGAAGGGTCGTAGTCCACGGCCACTATGTTCTCGTCCTGGTACATGTTCTTGAGCGTGCGGATGGCGCCTTTGCCCGCTATGTGGTTGGGCAGGCACCCGAAGGGCTGGGCACAGACTATGTTGGGCACGCCCGTCTCGGCGCATGCGGCCATCTCGGCGGGGATGAGCCACCCCTCGCCCATCTTCACGCCCTGGTTTATGACCTTGTCCGCGCAGGCACGGATGTGGTCGAAGTCATGGAGGGGCTCATAGCGGCTCTTTTTGAACTGCTTTATGATGTTCTTCTGCATATGATGCACGAACTTGTATATGAGATTGTACAGGATGGCCTTGCCGCGGCTGTGGCCGTACAGCTTGTGGTCGTTGACGGTGTTCACTATGCAGTACAGCACGAAGTCCATAAGGGCGGGAACAACGGGCTCGCAGCCTTCGGAGAGAAGGAACTTCTCCAGATTGTTGTTGCCGAGGTAAGAGTACTTGACGTAAATCTCGCCGACGATGCCGACCTTGATCTTCTTCTCGTCCGTAATCTTCACGCTAGAGAAGATGTCTATAATCTTCTGGTTGATCTTCTTGTACTTTGAGTAGCCCTTGTGGGACTTGTATATGTCCGTGACGTACTTCACGGCCTCATCGCGGGCCTTGTCCGAGGCCCCCTCCTCCATCTCGTACGGCTTGGTCTGGTTGTAGCACCACATGACGGAATCGCCGTACATGATGGCGTACGCAACCTTCAGAAGGAGGCCTATCGTGAACTCGAACGAGCTGTCGCTCTCAAGGCCGGAGAAGTTGATGGACACAACAGGCACGTTGGGGAACTCGTTCTTAATGGCCTTGCGTATGAGAGGCACATAGTTGGAGGCGCGGCATCCGCCGCCCGTCTGTGTTATCATGAGGGCGGTGTGGTCCAGGTCGTACTTGCCGCTGTGAAGGGCGTCTATGAACTGCCCGACAACGCACAGGCAGGGATAGCAGGTGTCGTTGTGGACGTGCTTGAGGCCCTCGTCAACCACCTGGCGGCCGTCATTGCGCAGTATCTCAAGGTCGTACCCCTCTGCCTGTATGACGCCTTCAATTATCATAAAGTGCCACGGAAGCATGTCCGGAGCCAGGATCTTGTACGTGTGCTTCATGGTCTTGTTGTCCCACCTGGGATAATCATCCTTGTAGTCCGTGACCTTCTTCTGCTCTTCTTCAGCTTTTTTGTTCTTCTTCTCTTTCATAGGTATCGCTTGGCTTGTATATGACACGCCTGCAGGCGCTCAATATGGAGCGCCGTGCAGACGGATTATTGCTGCCGGATTAAGAATATGTGCCGTTCAACGGCCCTTAAGGCCTGTATGCGGGCCCTGCAGGGGACCCTGCACTGCATGGCTTAAGCCTGCTCCTGCGCAGGGGTCTGGGATACGCCCAGGGCGGAAAGCCTGGCGGCCTCTTGGGCGGCCTTTGCCTCCTTGGCCTTGTTCTCCTCAATGGCGGCAAGCATGCTGCGAAGACGGATCTTGACAACGCCGAGGTTGTTTATCTCGTCTATCTTGATCTGCGTGTACAGCTTGCCGTTCTGCTCCATGATATGACGCACTTCGTCCGTGGTTATGGCATCCACGCCGCAGCCGAAGGACACGAGCTGGACGAGGTTCACGTTGGGGGTGCGGCTGACAAAGTCCGCTGCCCTGTAAAGCCTGGCATGGTATGTCCACTGGTTGAGGACGTTGACGGTGACCAGGTCTCCCTTGTCAAAGACGCTGTCCTCTGAAAGGACCGCAAGCCCTAAGGACGTGAGAAGCTTGTTCACGCCGTGGTTGATCTCCGGGTCCAGATGGTACGGGCGGCCTACAAGCACTATGGTCTGCTTGCCTTCTTGCGCTGCCTTTGCAAGGATCTCATCCGCTTTGGCGCGCACGTCCGCGTGGTATGCGTCCAGGCGGGCAAAGCCGGCGTCGAGGGCTTTGTCTATCTGCCCCTTGGAGAACTTGTACCCGTGGGCCTTCAATGTCTCATGCAGGGTATGGACGCAGGACTTGCGCATATTGAGATCTATGTAGGGCATCATGAAGTTGTGCTCATTAAGGCGCTCGTTGTTGGCCTTTAAAAGTTCCGGATAGTATGCCACAACGGGGCAGTTGTAATGGTTCGTGGAGTCATGCTCATCCAGGTTGTAGCTCTCGCAGGGCAGGAATATGAAGTCCACGTCCTTGTCCAGAAGGGACTCTATGTGGCCGTGCATGAGCTTTGCGGGATAGCATGCGGTGTCTGAAGGTATGGTGTGCTGGCCCTTGAAGTAAAGCTCACGGGATGACTTGTCCGAAAGGACTATCTCAAACCCAAGGGTTTCAAAGAAGCCTGCCCATATGGGGAGCTGCTCATACATCCCCAGCTGGAAGGGGATGCCAACCTTTCCGAGCGTGCCTTTGGTGCCGGCCACGCAACTCTGTATGCGCTCCTGCTTGTATGCGTATATGTCCAGCTCTGTTGAGGCGGGCTTCATTCCGGCGCCCCTCTCGCACTTGTTGCCGGACACGAACCTGCGCCCGTCTCCAAATCTGATGATGTTTATGTTGCAGTTGGATGTGCAGCCGTGGCAGTTGGTGGATGTGCTCTTGTATGAGAATGTCTGCAGGTCCTCGCGGGAGATGGTTGTGGTTGTCTCATTCTCGTTCTCCATGGCATAGAGGGCTGCTCCGAAGGCTCCCATAAGCCCTGCCACACCCGGACGGATGACATTCTTTCCGGTCTCCATCTCAAAGGCCCTGAGGACCGCGTCGTTTAAGAAGGTGCCGCCCTGCACCACTATGTTGTCCCCGAGGTCATCCGCGCTGGTGACACGTATGACCTTGTACAGGGCGTTCTTCACTATGCTGGATGAAAGGCCCGCGGAGATGTCCTCCACGCTTGCTCCCTCTTTCTGTGCCTGCTTTACGGAGCTGTTCATGAACACCGTGCACCTGGAGCCCAGCTCCACAGGCTTCTTTGCATACAGGCCCTTTTCCGCGAATTTGTCTATCTCCATGCCCATGGCCTTTGCAAAGGTCTGTATGAACGATCCGCACCCCGATGAGCATGCCTCGTTTAGCATTATGGAGTCTATGGCGCCGTTTTTAATCTTGAAGCACTTTATGTCCTGCCCGCCGATGTCTATGATGAAGTCCACCTTGGGGTTGAAGTGCATCGCGGCCTTGAAATGGGCCACCGTCTCAACGATGCCGAAGTCCGCCTTTATGGCGGCCTTGATTAAGTCCTCGCCGTATCCCGTTGTGGCGCTGGCGCGGATTCTCACCCTGTCCCCCACAATGGAGTAGAACTCCCTGAGCTTGGAGATGACTATGTCCAGAGGCTGCCCGTTGTTGGACTGGTAATGGGACCAAAGAATCCTGTAATCCGGGGTTATCATGATGAGCTTCGTCGTCGTGGACCCGGAATCCACTCCGAGATACACGTCCCCTTCATATGTGGCAATGTCCGCGAACTTCAGATCCGTTGCCCTGTGGCGCTTCACGAACTCCGCGTACTCTTCCTTTGACTCAAAGAGCGGCTTGCCCACAATTATGTCATCCGCGCCCTTGGCGTTCTCTATCCTTTCAATTATCCTGTCTATGCTTTCCGGCTGCACCCCTACGGAATGAAGGGCTGCGCCCACAGACATGAGGTACGGCGCAAGGTCCGGGAACACTGCGTTCTCGTCCGAAAGCTTCAAAGTCTCCTTGAATGCCTTGCGGAGGCCCTTGAGGAAATACAGCGGTCCGCCCAGAAAGAGCACCTTGCCCTTTATCCTTCTGCCCTGGGCAAGGCCGGACACCGTCTGGTCCACAACAGCCTGGAATATGGAGGCCGAGATGTCCTCCTTCGCCGCGCCCTGGTTTAAAAGGGGCTGGATGTCAGATTTGGCAAACACGCCGCATCTGGAGGCTATGGGGTACACCTTTTTTGCTTTCAGGGCGTACTCGTCCATCTGCTCCACGGTTATGTCCAGAAGGGTTGCCATCTGGTCTATAAAGGCTCCTGTGCCGCCCGCGCAGCTGCCGTTCATCCTCTGCTCCGTGCCGCCCGTCACGAAGATTATCTTTGCGTCCTCGCCGCCAAGCTCTATGGCCACGTCCGTGTCCGGGAAGAACTGGCGTATAGCAATGAAGGCCGCCTGCACTTCCTGCACGAAGTTGACGCCGCTTCTCTGCGAAAGGCCTAATCCTGCGCTGCCTGCTATCGAGGCCCTGTACTCCTCGTCCCCGAACTGCTCCTTTACATTCCTAAGCTCCGAAAGGACAGTCTCCTTTACCTTCGCGTAATGCCTTACATAGGACTTGTACAATATGTTGTTCTGGTCGTCCACAACCGAGACCTTTACGGTGGTTGAGCCGACATCTATACCCATCAGTCTGGACATGTCATTCTCTAATGCAAAATTTTCTTCAGGACATTATACCATAAACAGGAAGAATTGCAAAATCATATGCCGTCAAAATGTCGTAATTTTTCCCCAATTTTCATATAACCCCCTACCCTTTACGACACTCTTTCCAATATTGACGCATTTTGCCTCAGCCCGAAGCCGCAGACTACAGCACACATTGCCGCCAGCCGGAGCCGCAGACGAAGCCGCATTTTGCCGCCGCACGGAGCCGCAAGGTGAATGGAACAGATTATGAACATTTGTTTCTTAGCAGTCCGATGCTTTACCGCTGTACCGCGGTAAAGTGCTTTGCTCAATCAAAAAGACCGGCTTGGAGGGTCCTGCCGGCCTTATGTCTTCTGCTGCAGCCACAGCACAATGAACTTTTGCCTGTGGACAACTTATGCGTTGAATGAATCACTTATTGCCGTCATCGTCATCATCGGAAAGGAGGCGCCTTAAGACGCGCTCTGAGGACTCGCCTGCTTCCTGTACGCCAAGCTTTTCGGCCTCTGTGTAGTACATTCTGGCCTTGAACATGTTCTGCTCCACTCCCTGCCCTTTCTCATACATGGAGCCTAAAAGCAGCATGGCATCCGTACTGCCGAGGCCTGCGGCATCCTCAAGCAGCGGAATGCCCTTGTCAAGGTCCTGTTTCAGATACTCGCCGGTAATGTACTCCCTCGCAAGGGAATACTTGGCGTCCGAATCATTTGCCTCTGAGCCCTTGAAGAACCAGTCTATCGCCTTCGGGATGTTCACCGGCCTGCCCTGGCCCAGATAGTAGAACTCCCCCATTAGGTACATGGCCTCAGGATAGCGGGCTTCGGCCGCCTTTTCAATCAGGTCGGCTGCCTTTTCCTGGTCCTGCGGAACCCCGCGCCCCATAGCGTAACACACGCCAAGGAATGCCTGCGCTTCCGGATACCCCTGCTCCGCAGCCATAATGAACCAGTATACGGCCTTAGGGATGTCTCTTTCCGTTCCAAAGGCGTAATTGTAACACATTGCAAGCCTGCACTTCATTGCAGGATCCCATCCGTCCGCATAGAGCTTGTACGCTTCAAATGCCTCCTCCGGCGAACCGTATCTGTCCAGGAGATAGTCCTTGAAATCACTGGATACTCTCATCTGTTCCCTCCGCAAACAGCATTATGCTGCACCTTGCCTTGCCTGTTATACTATGTGATATGCTTTAATTAAGCATTCTTTTGTCCGTTTTCCACAAACGGCAGTCACTCGTTGTCATCTATGACGTACTGGACATCACGCGCCCTTTCAAGGGCCTCTTCGTGGCCCTGCCCGGCGGCCTGCAGATAGAACTGCAGGGCGGTGTTGAGGTCCTGGTCCACGCCGTCTCCCGTCTCGTAGCAAAGGCCCATATAGTACTGCCCGCTGGGGTCTCCCATTCTGGCTGCCTGCCGGAACAGCTTCACGCCTTCCTCAGGGTTGCGCGGCGTAACCCTTCCCTGCATGTAATAGAAGCCAAGCTCTGCCATGGCATTTGGAATGCCGGCCTTTGCTGCCTTTTCAAACCATTTGAAGGCCAGCGGCTCGTTCTTTTGGACACCCGTTCCGCTCATGTAGCACATTGCAAGGGCGTCTTCTCCGGGAGGGAAGCCCTCGTTTGCAGATGCCTTGAAGTAATTGAATGCCTCTTTCTCATCCGCCTTGCAGCCATTGCCGGCCATAAGGCATACGCCCGTCCTGTACTGTGAGGGCACATAGCCGAGGTCCGCAGACTTCTTGCTGTACTCAAAGGACTTTACAGGGTCTTTCTCTGTGCCGTACCCGCTTCCGTAGCAGGTTGCAAGGCAGTACATGGCCACAGCGTTGCCCTGCCCCGCGGACTTTTCATACCACTTGAAGGCTTCATCATAGTCCTGCACAATGCCCTGCCCGGTGCTTAAGCAATACCCCATCTCATTCTGGGCCTCGTCATGGCCGTTCTCAGCGGCATGCCTGTACAGCTCCACAGCCCTCTCCTGGTCCTTCTCCACACCGCGTCCGCTGAAGTACATCTGGCCCAGCTCATACTCTGCTCCCGGGAATCCCTGCTCCGCAGACTTCGTGTACCATTCCAGGGCAAGGGCGGTGTCCTGCCGGCAGCCGATGCCGTTGTCATAGCATTGTGCCAGGGCGTACTCCGCTGCAGGGTCTCCGCCGGAGACAGACCTGGAGAACCACTTGAAAGCCTCTTCAGGGTTCCTCTGGAGATAACCGCCGTCCAGATACATGCTTGCGAGGTTGAACTGTGCGGAAAAGCTTCCGGCCTCTGCTGCCTTTTTAAGCCACTTGCATCCCTCTCTGTTGCTTATCTCTGTCCCTATGCCGTACAGATAGCACTCCGCAAGGAAATGCATCATGTCCGGGACACCTGCACCGGCCCCTTCCGCAGCGGCCTTGTATGCTGCGTCATATGATTCATATCCTTCAGATATGGCGTCCTTTATCTGCTTAAGCATCCCGTCCCGGCTTGCTGTATCCTGTGCCATATGCTCCTCCTTTCCGCATCAGGTCCTGGCCTGTCCGTCTGCAGGATGGCTGTGGAACTGTTCATATATCTTCACTTTTCCTGTCCACATTCCTTTCCAGAGAGGATCTCCCTCCCCGTCCAGAGCGGAGAACAGCCGGACCCATTCTTCACAGCTGAGGTCCCTGCTCTCCATAAGCATGATTCTGTATATCGCCTCACCCTTGAGGTCATAATCAAAAATGTGCCGGCATTGCCTGTACACATACTTCCAGTCTTCCTGGGACATCACGGCAAATAAGCTGTAAAACTCTTCCAGGTATTCCGGTTCCTCATCCTCAGGGGCAAAGATGTTCACGTATATCTTAAGCGCCATGAAGCGTCTGGACAGGTCCGTTGGCGCATCATCATACGCTGCTTTCCAGAACGGGATTTTAAGGGTCTCATCCAGTGCATCCTGTATCTTCTGCCCGTCTGTCATATTCTCCCTCTCTCTTCTTCCTGCACAATATTATACCACAAGGGGGCATCCCCGCAATATCAGTGAAGTAAAATCCCTTTGACATTTAAAATACGCAATTTTTATGCATACGCAAACTGCGGAATTACTCTTTGTAATGCAGGATTTTAGCAGATTCGGCAGAATACCGGAAAATATATGCGCTGCACGTATGCCGTTTTGCATGAGTGCATAAAATGATCAGGCGGTTGTCAGGCACTCATCTGCCCGCAGAAACAGCAAATGCATAAATGCATAATCTCTGTCCGGTTCTTAGATAAAAGCCACTGGGACAGTCCTGTGGAAATTATCCGGCATATAAAGAAAGACGCCGGAGCATGCAGCCTGGTGTCTTGCCTGCCTTTATATGAAGCCGGCCCTGCAGCGGAATTACTGCCTTAAAGCAAGCTCATTGGAGAACTGCCTGAGGTACTTGCGGCCGCCCATGGAGGATTTGTACTGTACGAAGATTACGCTTAAGGCAAGCATGAGGGTCTTTTGGCGGGACTGCTCATCCATGGCTTCAAGCATGTCTCCCATGATGCGGAAGACCTTGCGGAGGCCGTCCTTGCCTTCACTGCGGAGCTTGTCCTTTACTGCATTGTAATCATTGCCCTCGCCGAAAATGCGCTCCAGCATGGGGTACATTATGTGATAGTCATTAGGCCTTGTCAGAACGGAGCCTATGAGGAACTCACAGAAGACGTATGCGGCGTTATAGCCTGCGGGAAGCGCATTGATCTGCTCCATAACATCATCTGCCGTGTCCAGGACATCGGCCCTTTCATACCTGTCCAGCTTTTCATATGCTGCCGTTGCAGCTGCAAGATTTATCATAATGCCCCCGTATATGGCCAAATGCCGTTGTTTTCATGCGTCCGCAGAGTATCCGTGCGGCCCCTGCGGGCTGCCCGGACATTGCTGGCGGGCTGCATATTCGTGACGTAATGTGCTGCGCCGGGACCTGGATAAGAGAGTCCCCGGAAGGATCGCATGCCCTGCCACATGTCCCATTATACCAGATACAGGAAGAATTGTCATCCGCAGGAAGATGACAGTTGTGTAATATGTTTGTGAAATCTTTTGAACAGTGTTGACTTTTAAACACTGCCTATATTATACTTTCTGCAGGAGAAAAACTTGCTGCACCTGTATCCGCCGGCTCCGCAAAGGACGCAATATGAAAGCAAAGAACCTTAACAGTTCATCCATAAAAACCTGCAAACTGATCCGCAAGACTTTTGCGGAGATGCTGTATGAGAAGCGGGAGATAAGCAAGATTACGGTTACGGAGCTCGTGAAGCGGGCGGACATAAACCGCGGCACCTTCTACTCCCATTACAATGACATCTACGCCGTGGCCGAGGACTACGAAGACGAGCTCATTGAGAAGTTCTTTGACAACGCCCATCTTCTCACAATTACGAGCTTTAAACAGTTCATGGACTCCGTCTTTGCCTACTTCCAGGAAAATGACGAACTGTACAGGATGATGTGTGTCTCAAACGAGACATTCATATTCGCCGGCCGCCTCATTAACCTCACGGAAGGCAAGGTCCTTGAAATCTGCTACTCTTCCAAGGAAATCATAAACCGCAAGAATCTGGACCTTGAGATCAACATCATGATACAGGGCCTTATGTGCGAGTACTACAAGTACTGCCGCGGATTCTCATCCACAGGCCTCCAGAACCTCAAGGACTACATTGAGGACTGGTACGATGACTTCCTCCGCCGCCGTACAAAGCGCGGCTGAATTCAAAACACCCTGTATTATCCAAAAAACAACGCCTCTGTGCTGCCCGCACGGAAGCGTTTTTATTTATGCGCTGAACAGCATGATATCCGGTCATCCGGCACAACGGGCGCCTGCATTCACTTTTTGCTCTCCGCCCTGCTCCTGTGGAAAATCTGGAATCGCACTCCATGTTTTACATGGCGGCCCAATGATGACACCCGTTCTGTTCTTCCTACTCAAACCCAAGAATCCTCTGCAGATCACCCATATTGTACGGCTCATCATCGGTGCCTTTTACAATAAACGGCCGGACAGGCCCTTTATGGTCACTTCCTGTCTTGGGGTCATCTTCATATTCATCCCCAACCGGATACTGAATATCATTTCTGTAGTCTATCTTAAGCGACCAGCTGATACCACCGTACAGCCCGCCCGTTTCAAGAGGGGTGGTCAAAGAATTTTTTACCTCGGAATTAACAGAATAGTTCTTCTTCCATCCTCCAAAATGGATATCGGACAAGTCATCCAGAATGACTCCCCTCTGCCGGTTCTCATATCCGTCCCAGGGCCCGCCAATTATCTTGGCTTCCCTTGTCTCAAGCATCTTGCTTCTGAGCACCTTGAGATTCTCATGCTGCACCTTCCCGGGCACGGCTGTCATCTTGTCCTGCAGGGACTGATATGCATGGAAGAGCTCATCATCCAGCGTCACTTCCCCGGCGTTTCTCTCGCACCTGAATGTGACCAGAGGATCCACAGAGAAGTCTGCCGTGTACTCGAAGGTCTTTATTAGTGCCTCTCCGGCCCTGTATTCCTGCGTGTATGTAATGCGCAGGATTCTGCCTATGTTGGCAAGAAACTCTGCATCCCTGCAATCCGTTCTGGTGAGAACCTTTTTCCTGTGCTCCTCGTCATCCCCGAACAGTCTCAGATACTCCCGGATTGACGCCTCCAGATACTCCATTGAACAGCTCAGCTGTACATCAAAACTTGGGTGCATGCAGCACATGCGGTACTTTATATCATGCTTAAGTTTGGATATCTCATTGCGGAGTTTTTTTATCTGTCTGAGGACGCCCTCCTCATCTTTGCCTTCAATAAAGCACTCTACATACTGGTAAGATGAAATCATCATGACAGCATACCCTCCAATGATTTGACTGATAAAAAGGGCAGGTCATTTATTCCCTTTCATCCACTGCTGGAGCTGTTTTGCCCTCTGCACGGCATTTGCATGGCCCTGCTGCGCGGCACGCATGTAATACTGCAGTGCGGCATTAAGATCCTGCTCCACACCGTCACCTGCCTCATAGCACATGCCAAGATAGTACTGCCCTTCGGCGTTGCCTTTGCCGGCGGCGCGGCGGAACCACTTCACACCTTCCTGCGGATTGCGGGGCACTATCTGCCCCTGCATGAAATAGAAGCCGTACTCTGCCATGGCATCCGGGATGCCTGCCTGGGCGGCCCTTTCAAACCACTTGAAAGCCATGCGCTCATCGGCCTTAACCCCGATTCCGCTCATATAGCAGAAGGCAAGGGAGTTCTCGGCTGGAGGGAAACCCTGTTTTGCGGACATCTCGAAGTAGCGCACTGCCTCACCGGAGTTCCTTTCGCATCCGGCGCCTCTGAGATAGCTGAGGCCGGCGCTGTACTGCGCGGGAGGATATCCAAGATCAGCGGACCTCGTGCAGCACTCAAGGGCCTTGGCGGGATCCCGCTCCACTCCGAGTCCCCCGCTGTAACAGGATGCAAGGCTGTACAAAGCCACAGCATTGCCTTGCTCTGCGGACAGGCTGAACCACTTGAAGGCCTCATCATAATCCTGCCTGGTGCCCTGGCCTGTGCTGAAGCAGTACCCCGCTTCATTCTGGGCTCTGCTGTCTCCGCTCTCAGCCGCTTTTATGTACAGATCTAAGGCTTTCTTCTGGTCTTTTGCCACACCAGTGCCGTTGAAGTACATCTGGCCTAAGCTGAACTCCGCGTCCGGGTAATCCTGCTCCGCGGCTTTGGCATACAGGGCCGCTGCCTTGGCAAAGTCCTGTCTGCATCCAATGCCGTTCTCATACATGGTGCCCAAGGTGTAATATGCCGGGGGAGCGCCTCCCTCCACGGACTTTGTGAGCCACCTGAAGGCCTCATCATAATCCCTTTCAATGTAAATGCCGTCTATGTACATGCTGGCAAGGCTGTACTGGGCGGCATTGCTGCCGGCTTCCGCTGCCTTTTTAAGCCACTTGACCCCTTCATCATTGTCTATGTCCGTGCCTATGCCGTACAGATAGCACTCTGCGAGGAAACAGATCTTGTCCGGGATGCCGGCGCGGGCGCCTTCCTGCGCGTCTGCGTATGCATCCTCCGGCGAAGCATATCCCTTGCATAATTGTTCCCTGACGCCCCTGAGCATTTCCTCACGGCCGTGAAATGTCATATTCCTGCCTTCCATATTGCTCTCCTTTAATTCACATGTATGGTTATATGTCTGTATTTTGCCTGGTCCTGTTTGCCTTCCAGCCCGCCTGCAGCCGGTCCGGCGCCATTGCGCCGCCGGCAGAGCATTGGGAAGCCACAGGGCCATAAGACCGATCAGTAATCCTTCATTGTCACAGAAATGCGGACAAAGGGCTCGTCATGTGCGAGGCCCTTGCGCACAACCTGGCAGTACAGCTCCTTGCCTGCATCCAGTATGCGTGAGAAGATCTCCTCATCAAACTCCCCGACCTCGCCAAGGGATAAGCCGGACTTTGTGTAGCAGATTGTCATGAACTCATCATAGAGGGTCTTTTCATGCCTGAGGATTACTTCGTCCCCTTCTTTGACAGAAGCTATGGCAACCTCGGAAGCGCGCTTGCCCACGTTGTACAGGTACAGGTCCTTGAGATATATATCCTTCTTGAGAGGCTTCAGGATGTCCACTCCCTTGTTCCTGGCTGTAATGGACTCTATTGTTCCGGCGGAAATGGGTACGATATCATTTGACATGTCAGTTGAATACCTCCGTGATTTCAAATGTTGCAAACTGCTCCTTGAGGGTCTCAAGGTATGTCTTAAGGTCTTCTATCTCTTCCTTGAACTCCTCTTTGGTGTCCTCTATGGCCTCTTCGTCATCCAGGATGTCCTTGTAACGGTACGGGTTGTTCGTTATGATTTCATCTATCTCATCCTTCAGGGCCTTTATCCTTCCGGCAAGGTACCCCTCATCTATATCCCTGTCCTCTGCAGGCTCCTTCTTGAGAAGGTCCAAAACCATGACCTTGGTCTCCATAATGGCATCCAGGTCGTTTCTCTGGTATGCGTCCTTTGCGCGCTCCCACAGATCCTGCATCTCCTGTGAGAACTCCTGTCCGGGATGCATGTCCGGATGTATCATAAGGGCTATCTCCTTGTATATGCGCTTTACCTTGAGCCTGTCTGCCTCCGGGATGGTGCTTGTCTTCATTCCGGCCACTGCCTTTATGGACTCAAGCTGCTCACAGTATCCGCTTATCTCGCCCTCTACAGCAGAGGAAAGCTGATCTGCATATATAGGCTCATTCCTGTTGAGGCAGGCCTGGCAGAAGCTTATGGATTTCTTGTACCTGACACACTCTATCTGCAGTCCGAAACGCTCCTGTATAAGGTCTCCGAACTTGCGTATGTATGCATGCTGAACCTGTTCCTCCTCCTTTCTCAGGCGGTCCCTCTTGAGCACAAGAGTGCGGAACTGATCCGTCAAAGAGGTCTGCACGGCCTCCTCATCCGCCGGCAGTATCTCTTCACTAAACATTATATCCAGACTGTTTTTCATACTACGCTATAACCTCCATTTTCTGCAATTCTTTTGCGTATGTCCTTATGGGCTTTCCATCTATCTCAGCCTTGTTCATGAAATCCGCAGGGTCCTTGTAATACTGCCCTTCATACGCCACTATAACCTCTCCTCCGGATGCTACTGCCTCTGCCGTGTGCTTTCTGCCGTGTATGGTGAAACGTACCTTGCAAGGCTTAAGCAGGACGTACAGAAAGTCCGCAAGCATTCTCTTGGACTTTGCAAAGGACTTAAGGCTGTACAGCTGTTCCACATATTGGGCGTCTGCATCCGTGACGGTTGCACCTTTTGCCCATACATCTTCAAGACAAGATACAGCCAGTAATATGGCCTTCAGGGCATCCTTTGTATTTCCGCTGGCCTGTCCGGCCCTGGAAAGCTCCAGCAGGGCCTCGGTTATGGCCGGCAGGTATTGCTCACCTGCGCCGGCAACAGCATAGTATGTCTGAAGAAGAAGCCGTGTGCATTCGCTGTAATCTTTCTCTACATAAAGTCCGTCCCTGTACATGAATGCAAGCCTGCACATGGCATAGACATACCCTCTGTATGCTGCAAAACGATAATACTCATATGCCTTTTTATAATCCGGCTCACCAAGATAGCCGCTGCACATAATATCTCCGGCAAACGCCGCATACACCGGGTTGCAAGGGTTTTTATGGAAAAGGCTCACCTCATCCTCATACTTGTGCTGCGAGTCCAGGACATTTACTATAAGAGTATTCATGCCGTATGCACTGGTGTTTGCAAACGTGTTCATCATTACGGCCCAGTATTCCGGAAACTTTTCATCCTCCGGCGTGAGATACATGTTATCAAAGACAAAGTCCCTGGCCTTTTCCATCTCCCGGATCTTCTCCCATTGCACGGCGGGCTCATCCGCTGCCTCTTTCCATTTATCTATATCATCCGGCAGCCTGTCTTCATTGCAGACAATGGAAAGGGTTTCCAGCATCTCTTCATGGCTCATGATTTTTTTGCAGGCTTTTCCATCTTCATACGGGCTGTCTGATCCTGTGGCCACAACAACCTCATACATGTACATGTCCTCAAAGCTAAGGCAAGGGCTGACCCGCATATACTGTATGCCACTCTCGCTCTCATCTATGCCAATATGTATCATGTATCCGTCATATCCTTCAACCCTGGCTGCCTCGCGCCTAATCTTTGCATAGACTGCATCATGCTTTCTTTTATTAAAGGCAGGTGACGTCACCGCCTGCAGCATATAATATTTTGTCTCGTCCACAAGGACATTGCTCACAAATTTCATGCCTATCTACTCTCCGTTACGCCTTTATAAGCTTCATGCTTCCCGTCTTTATTTCACGAATGAGATTTCTGCCACACAGCCGTGTTTATGACGAATCTCATCATTGCTATGGCAGGATTTCGCTCCATATCACGCTATAATCTCCATATGCTGCATCTCTTTCGCATATGTTCTTATTGGCTTCCCGTCTGTCAATGCCCTGTTCATAAACTGGACGGGATCTTTGTAATACTGCCCCTCGTATTTCACAATGACCTCTCCTCCGGATGCCACGGACTCCACTGTATACTGCATGTCATGTATTCTGAACCGCACCTTGCAGGGCTTAAGCAGGACGTACAGAAAGTCCGCAAGCCTTCTCTTCTTTGTCTTGGCAAAGAGTTTCACGCTGTACAGCTGCTCCACACACTTCGCATCCTTGTCAGTGACCCCAGCTCCTTGTGCCCAGACGCGTTCATTGCCGTCCACCGCAAGTGAGATGGCCTTTATGGCGTCCTTTGTGTTTCCGCAGGCCTGCCCTGCTTTGGACAGTTCCATAAGGATGTCCGAAATAACCGGCAGATACTGCTTGCCGCATGCCAGAACTGCATTGTATCCCTCCAGGAGAAGCCTCTTGTATTCATCGTAATCCTTCTCCACGCCAAGGCCGTCCCGGTACATCATGGCCAGTTTGCAGTAGGCGCGGACTTCGCCTCTGTATACGGCAAAGCGGTAATATTCAAAGGCCTTTGCATAATCCGGCACCCCTGTAAACCCGCTGAACAGCACTTCTGCGGCATAGTATGCATACACCGGATCTGACTGGTAATCCCGGAATATGCGCAGGATTGTCTCATACCGGCCATGATTCCACAGCTGATCCATTATGGTATTGCTGATTGTAATTGAGTATGTATCCATGTACTTTTCCCGCGCCAGGGACCAGTATGCCGGGAAGAAATCCTCCTCTGTATATGCAAACCCTTTGTGATTTATAATCCTCGAGGCCCTCTTCTCTTCTTCCGTCTCCTCATCTTCATCATAATCGCCGCTGAAGTATACATCCGAAAAGTCCCTCCATGTGTCCAGATCTTCCGGCAGTCTGTCTTCATTACAGACCATGGAAAAGACCTCCTGCATCTTCTCGCGGCTCATTGTTGTAATGTATGCCATGCTGTCCTCATACGGATCATCCGGTTCTGTGACCAACACAACGTCATACTGGTGCATTTTTGCAAATTTGTCGGAAGGGGCTGTGCATATGCAGTTTATCCCCGCCTCACTCTCATTTATCTGCACACGAATGATATACAGGTCATATGCAGCCATGCAGGCTGCCTCATTCATGATCTTAGCAAAGACTGCATCATGCTTCCCCCTGTTGAAAGCCGGAGACGACACCGCCTGCAGTTTGTATAATGACTCATCCCCTACGATAACTGTGCAGTTTAATCTCATGCCTGTCACGTCTTACATGCCTCCCGCATGCATCATGCCTTGATCACCTTCATGCTCTCCATCTTAAGCTCCCGTATGAGCTTGTCCCCTGCCGGGGCCGTGTTCATGAAGCTCACGGGGTCTCTGTAATACTTGCCGTCATACTTTACAAGAACATCCTTCCCGTCCTGCACCGCCTCTATCTCATATGTCTGCCCTTCTGCTGCAAGCCGGATACGGCACGGGGACTTCAGCAGCACCAGAAGATCCGCCAGCTCATGCTGGTCTTCCGGCATTTTATATATCTTGTACAGCAGGTCCGCAAGCTCTGCATCCGTTTCATTCACAGGTATGCCGTACGGCCACAGGCTCATGGAGGAGCTCAGGCCGCGTATAACCGCTTCGCCGGCATTACCGAACTCCTCATGGTCCATATACACCCTGGCTATCTCCGGAATGGCATAGTTTATGCACACCATGGCTATGTCTCCGCCTGCAGAGACGAAATCTTCGTATATGCTGAGCACAAGGGACGCATACTTGTCATAATCCTCCTTCACACCTGTCCCGTCCCGGTACATTTCCGCCAGGGCAAGGCGTCCGGCAAGATACCCTCTTTCACTTGCAAACTTGTAATACCTGTGTGCCTTCTTTACGTCCCTGGGCCCAATGTACCCGCTCATAGCTATATCCCCTGCCGCTTTGGCAAAGACAGGGTCATATGGGTATCTCTTCGCAAACTCCAGGATCTTTGCAAAATCTTTCTCCCACAGCTCATCCACGATCTCTTTGCTGTATCCTGTGTCCGGAGCATAATCCATTATGCGATCCAGTGCCTTCCAGTACTCCGGGAACAGACTGCTGCTGTTGGCATTGCCGTTCATGTAATTGGATACAATAGCGGTGAGCCTTTGCTTTTCATTGTCATCCTTTATGACGCCGTATTCCGCATCCGCAGGCGCTTTGATGTCCATCTCATCCATATCCCAGGGCATAATATCTGCATACAGGAAATCCCTCATCCCGCAGACGGTATCATATCTGTCCCCTGCGTGCACATATACATTTACTGAGCCGTCATCCTGCCGTTCATGTACCTCAGTGCGTAAGAGATTTGTCCTGCCGAAACGCCTGTCATTGCATATGCGCACAAAACGGATCTCCATCCAGGGGCGGTCCTTGACACTGATGCATATCTCGTCCCCGTCATATGCCGTCATGTGCTTAATATCATCCAGCACCTGCGTCATGAAGTGCTCCTGCACATAGTCACCGGCATTCTCCGGCGGCATAATGTATTCTCTTTTCTCTCCCAAAATGATATCATCTGCAAATGTCATTCCATGCCCTCCTGTATGCATCCCGGATCTGCCTGGATTCTGCCGTTA
>JAJPYR010000050.1 GCA_021204825.1 Clostridia bacterium
GCCAATATGCCGTTTTCCGGTAAAATTAACTTCCTGTTGTGCCTGTGGAAACCTTGATTCCCGCACATATACCGCACTTTTTGCTGCGTGCCATATTCCGGAGCATACTGCTCTGAGAGCAAATTCAGGACTACATTCTTCCCTGCGGCAACACATCCTCTGTTGTTGTCCGGACACTTATCCGCACATTAAAACAGCCACCCCTTCGGGTGGCCGCTGCAAGTCATTTCGTATGATGCAATGCGTGCTTTCTCTTGGCCGGAAGATCTGTTGCCGGTATGTCCTCTGTGGACGTAATCTCCTGTGTGTCTCCGTCCATCTGGGATTTCATCTGCTCCAACTTTGCTTTCTTTGCGGGGAGCAGAGGATTCTCTTTCCATCTGCTGGCGAAGAAGGTGAGCAGGAATCCGCCGACGGCTCCCACGATGAACAGCACTACGGCGCAGGATATCTGGACGGTGTCATATACTGCATCCGGGTAGTTGGACGGGAAGATGATGAACATTGTGGCTATGGAGCCTACTATGAATCCCGTTATGGCCCAGTATGATCCTCTGGGGAAGCGGTTCAGGAAGAACTTCATGAGCCTTGCCACGCAGAAGAAGCCTACTATGGCGCCGCAAAGGAGTATTACGAGAACCAGGATGCAGTGTCCTGCAGTACCCTGTGCTCCTGTGAAGAGGTCCATAATGGGGGAGTAGTATCCGAAGATGAGCAGCATCATGGAGCCGCTTACGCCGGGAATCACGAAGGCAGCCGCCGCCAGGATGCCCATGGCAAACACAGCGAAGTACTGCCAGTTGGGCATTGTCATGGAAAGGTCTGCAGATCCCATCCCGGGGATGAAGCCAATGCCTATTATTATGGCCATGGGGATGAGAATGGACAGGATGTACTGGGGCCTGAAGCCTGCATGAAGGCCGTCCTTGAACTGGAAGGGAAGAGTGCCGATTATAAGGCCTGCAAACAGCATTACCGTAGGGAACGGCGCATACTGCAGGGCAAACTTTATGGGGAAGAAGACTATGCCTAGGCCAAGAATGAGCCCTATGACCACAGGCAAAAGGAACATAAAGCTCTTCTTGAAATCTTTGAACAGCATGCTTATGTTCTCGATTATGTCCTCGTATATCCTTGTGATGACGGCTATGGAGCCGCCGGACATGCCAGGCACTATTATGGCGACGCCAATCCCGGCCCCGCACAGCATGTTCCTTATAAACTGCTTCATCTCTTTCCCGTATCTTCCGCGTCAATTATATGCGCCGCAAAAGTGAAAGTCAAGAATGGTTGCACATATTCGCACGTTTTGCAACGCAACTTGGAATACATTGCTTTTGGCGTGCAAAACAAAAGACCCCTGGAAGGGGTCTGTTCTATCCGGATTTTATTCCAGTGTCATTACCGTCTGTGAAGAAGGATTGCGACAGGAATCAATGCAGTACATTTATGCGTCCCAGGCAGGCCCTGCTGTATAATGATCCAAATTATGCTCTGGAGTAAAGAATATCATGAAAGTCATGGAATGGATGAACTACTGGCTGGAAAAATGCTGCGGCGGCCTCAAGTGGAGCAGCATAATCCGTTATACAGAGAACAGCAAGTGCCACATCTGTCCGGCACTTGGAGACATGGAATTGGAAGAGCTAACGGCAGAAACTCTGCAGAACTTCGTATACGCTCTGGAAGCCAAGCACTTGGCATACAACACCATAGCAAGCATAATATCTACATTAAAGATGGCCCTGCAGGAGGCAGTGCGGAAGGGGGTAACAAGGGTTAACAACACATACAGCATACGCCTGCCGGAGCATACGGAGAAAGAAGCGGAGTGCTTCACCGTCCAGGAGCAGAAGAAGCTTGTCAGGGCTGTCTCCAAGAGCGGGGATCAAAGATTGTACGGCATACTCATATCCGCAAGCATGGGACTTCGCATAGGAGAGATACTGGCCCTTACCTGGGATGACATAAACCTGCACTCCAGAACCATACGCATATCCAAGACCTCATATTACGCTAAGGACCGCAACGGGGTGTACGGAAGGATAGTCACTGCCCCTAAGACACACAAGTCTGCGAGGACCATACCCATACCGGACATCCTGTATCCGTACATAAAGGCGCTGCATGAGCAGCGTGAATGCAAGTACGTCATAAGCTGGCACGGCAAGCCTGTTAAGATGAGGACATACCAGGCACTATTTTCAAGGCTCCTCTTATCGCTTGGCATCCGGCACAGAGGCTTCCACGCACTGCGGCACACTTTTGCCACACGTGCCCTGGAGTGCGGGATAGACGTGAAGACAACGTCCGAGATATTTGGGCACAGCAGCACAGCCACAACCCTCCAGCGGTACACCCATGTTCTAATGGAGCACATGCGCAAGGAGATGAGCAAGATGGAGATGTTCTTTGCAGACCATGATCCGGACATCATTGTCTCCACCTATATCCAGAGTGTTATGCAGGTCTGCTATGAAGGCAGTCTGTACAGCGCATAACATCCACATTACATTCACAGCAACTGCATATGTACTTCCACAGGCAACCATAACGGAGGGACAGGCACACAGAGGCACCAATACAACTGCAGAATCCAAGTATGAAGCACCTTAATAGATGGGCTCCTTTGGCATGTCTTGTGGAGGCAGGTTTCACGCAAACAAAAATACAGGCGGCAGGAAGCCGTCTGTACTGTGAAGGCGTGATAACAGTAAAGTGCATGGATTGGCTTAATCCATGCACTTTTATGCTGTTATTCTAACATGAAGACAGGGCTGTTTCAATAAAAAAATCAACACAATATCTATTATTGTTTGCGTTTTTAACTATTTTGGGCCCTTTATCAAAGCAATGCATATCTTTTTTTGAAGCTCCGGAACACCTGAAATCCACGTATTAAGCCAATCCATGCAGATGATGTATTTTGACCATCCGGGCTGGTGAAATACTTTTCTAAGTTCCTATTATGGGCATAGGGATGCGTTCAGCTCCCTTGCCACAATCTGGATTGCCTATAACGTATATAAGGCTTTATTGAATCATAAAACGGAGTGTCTAATGTCTGGTTTTGTATCCCTCATAATTGCAATAGTTCTTGTGGTTGTGGTTCTGTTCGTTGTTCGCTTTCTATCCCGTTTAATGATGGAACGCGGCGGATTAGCGCTTATGATTGTACATGACATCATTGCAGTTGTGCTTGGGGTTGGAGCGCTGATTGTATCCTGCTTCATTGTTACTGTAGATGATGGCGCGTGGGGTATGATCTGCTGGTATTTCCTGCTGATTTTCACATCTGTCTACTGGTACAATTCCTGGATAAGGTCTAATGTGAATAGTTTCTTTCATGTAATATGGACATCAGCAGTTTTCGCAATAATTGTCACATTAATAGCTGCTTTAGTAGGTGTATTTGCAGAAGGATATGCATGGATTATTTCTATTGTATATCTGGTTTGGCTCTTATACGACATGATAAGATGGATTGTCCGCAACAGATAGCCGGATCATACTGACACAGGTTGAA
>JAJPYR010000028.1 GCA_021204825.1 Clostridia bacterium
AGCCAAAACATACATCCTGGACAAGGGGGATTACTATCTCACAGCTGCAACGGACGCCCATGACGCCGTGAACAACATTATTGCAGCAAAGGGATATACTCCTTCCAATACATCCAGCAGAATGGATGCAGAGGGCAACGAAGGTCTTGTATACAAGGCTCTCACACAGAATGATACAGACACTAAAACATATTCCAAGTCTTCGGAAACAGAAAACCCCATAACCAACCAGCTGGATTTTGCAGATGTAAATAAGTATGAAGGGTCCGGAGACAACAGTGTCACATACGTTTCCAGAAACAACTGGACAGGCACATGGCCCGACAGTACAATAACTCTTTCCATAGCAACAGAGACCATGCAGGCAGATCTTCAGAGCGTTACGGATGCCAGCCAGGTTACCTATGATAACACAGGTTATTCTAAGCCCACATATGGTGCATCAAACGGCATGACGCTTGTCATGCTGCGCTCTACAGAGGAGACTCCGGTATCTTATGATGATTCGCTTTGGGACCAGCTTCTGGATCAGACAACATTTGCCGAGCAGGCACTTCTTATAACAGACGGAATGCATCTTACAAATGGAGTTACTTCTGTTGCCAAGCCACAGACAGGTGACAACAACGGGCCTACAAGCGTATCCGGATCTGTTACCGGGTACTGCATGCCCAGCGAAGGAATCTGGGCGGCTACATTCAATGATGAACTTATTGAACGCATTGGCAACCTTATGGGCGATGATTCCATAATGGCAGGAGTACAGGGACTGTATGCTCCGGGCGTGAACATCCACAGAGCTCCGTTCTGTGGCAGAGCACATGAGTACTTCTCTGAAGACCCGTATCTTACAGGCATGGCAGCCGTTGCTGAAATAAAAGGAATCCAGGACCGTGGCGTAATTGCATATGTAAAGCATGTAGCCTTCAATGAGTGCGAAACATACAGAGACGGAGTAGGAGTATGGCTCAACGAGCAGGAAGCCCGTGAGATTTACCTGCTTCCGTTCGAGTACAGCATGCGTCCTTCAATGGGCAACGCTCATGCGGCCATGACATCCTTCAACAGAGCCGGCTGCACATGGACATCCGGCAGCTCCAATCTCCTGATTAACATCTGCCGCGACGAGTTTGGCTTTGACGGATTCTACATCACGGATATGGCCTCCGGACCGGGCGCAAACTACATGACATACTATAACGGCATCATGGCCGGCACATGCATGTATGACGGCAACGGAACAGATTCTGCTCTGGACGGCTTCAAGAATGACTACCAGTTCTGCCAGATGATGCGTGAGGCAACCCACAGGATTCTGTACGTAGTCTGCAACTTCAGCGCAGCCATGAACGGTTACTCATCAAATACAAAGCTTATTCCTGTTACACCTTGGTGGCAGTCTCTCCTTCTTGCCCTTGAGATCATAGGCATCGTACTTGTAGTAGGCTCAGCAGCATGCTACGTAGTGGCAGAGGTCTTCAAGCACAGGAAACCCGCAGGCAGCGGCACAGACGCAGCAGGGGACGGCTCAGGTGACAAGCCGGAGAATAAGTCATAACAAAGACAACGGCATCATTCCTCATATATACTGCCGTGAGGCAGGCCTGTGATTAGAATATGCCGGCAAGCTTCCAGCAGGAGTTTAAACAGCACAATATTCCAAATCATAACCACATCAGACTTTCCCGGAGGCCGCCCCTCCGGGATTGTTCTTGAATGCTCGCAAACATATGTTTGAACTTTTTCCCATTCGTGCAACACCAGCTTATTATGCCTCGGATTGACGCAAATATGCCAAAATTCAGGGAAATAGCGTTTGCGTTTGCGGAAGAGGGGTTGTATAATACACTTGCAGGCGGGAAGACCTGGCAAGCGGAGGCATGATATGAATATCTGGCATGATTTGGATGACCGCAGAGTCACATCCGAGAAGTTTGAGGCACTTATAGAGATACCCAAGGGGTGCAAGGTGAAGTATGAAATGGACAAGTCCACAGGCATTCTGAAGATGGACAGGGTCCTGTATACATCTACGGTATATCCCGCCAATTACGGCTTCCTTCCCAGGACCCTTGCAAGCGACGGCGACCCTTTGGACGTCCTTGTGCTTTGCAATGAGCAGGTGTATCCCATGACCCTCGTGCAGTGCACGCCCATAGGGGTCATTAAGATGGTGGACCAGGGCAAGGCTGATGAAAAGATCATTGCCGTTCCCGTCCAGGACCCCAATTACAACCATTACAAGGACATCTCAGAACTGCCTATGCACATCTTTGATGAGATGATGCACTTCTTTGAAGTGTACAAGACTCTTGAGGGCAAGAAAACCACAGCGGATGAGATCTGTCACAAGGATGAAGCGGTGCGCATCATAGACAGCTGCATAGCAAGGTACCTTGAAGTGTACGGCGAGGATTACACCGGGCACAAGAAGATAGAGAACCTGTAATCCCTGGCAATAAAGGTTATGAAGTTTTATGCACGTGTCCGGCAAGATGCGTGCATTTTTATTGGCAGCATCTTTAAGATGCCTGTCCAGCCCCAGCGTCACCGGAAGATTACAGTGTACACTATACTCGTAGATGGTGTCAAGTACATAAAGGACACATTTGAAAATATTCAGGAATGTTTCCTCAAACAGCAGAAATATCTCATTGCAAACTGCTACAGCATGGGGGATTTTGGGTTTACAACTCTCCTGTGGATATGCTATAACTTGAAGACTAAGATACAAGCTCCGCATGAAGAGGAGGTGCGGGGCGAGGGAGGTTTAAGATGAAGTATTACATCAGCGACCTGCATTTCTTTCATGACAACATCATCCGTTTCGAGAACAGGCCCTTCAATGACATGTATGACATGATTACATCCATGATAGAGCGCTGGAACGAAACGGTCACTCCGGAGGATGAAGTGTACGTCTTAGGGGACGTGTTCTTCAAGGCAAAGGACTCCAGGCAGTGCGTGGCTATCATGCAGGCACTTAACGGCACAAAGCACTGCATCCGCGGCAACCATGACAAGGCTCTCAGGAATGAGAACATTGCAGCCCAGTTCGCAGACATCAAGGAACTGGACATGGTAAAGGACAACGGGCGCATGATTATGCTCTGCCATTATCCCATGGAGTCCTGGTGTGCAAGATCCCACGGCACGTACATGCTGTACGGGCACATCCACACCCATTGGGGTTCCATCTCAAGGGCACTGCCCAACAGGTACAACGTATGCTGCGAGGTCCTGAACTACAGGCCTCATACGCTGGATGAGCTCATTGTGGATGACATGGATTACCGGAACAAGCCGGGTTCACCGCGCTGGTCCGCGGAGGACTTCCGCAAGGAAGAAGGAAAGAAATAGCAGGAGACACGAAAGATACGTATGGACAAAGAAGACATAGACGGCAACAATATAACGGCGCCAGATACGCCGCACTTGCGCCATAAGGCGCGAGTCTCTGAACAGCCCCTCATACAGATACACGGCAAAAGCGCCGCACACATCCAATAA
>JAJPYR010000006.1 GCA_021204825.1 Clostridia bacterium
TCATCTTTCACCCCTTATGACTGGCCCTGCGGTTGGCCTTAGATTATGCCGAAGATCTTGTTGCCCTTGGCAGTGAGGTCATGGGCAGTGCTTTGGTGCATGAGATAGATGTACCCGTATGCAAGCATCAAAAGGAACTCTGTGTCCATGGGCTTGGAGACGGATATCATGGCAATTCCCAGGCGGTCATCCTCCACGGCCTTGAAGCGTATGGTGGCAAGCACCCTGCGCTTTTCCGGGAACTGTCCTTTAGGGAGGGAGTAGATGTACTCGCGGTCATAGACGGCAAGGGAGCCGGTGTAGTCCAGGACGGCGTAGGGAAGGAAGCAGTCCATGAGCAGTATGTCCCTGGTCTCAGGGTTGGAGACTATGGAGCACACAGGCTTGCGGTGCTCTCCGTACAGGGTCATGCGGTTGTAATCCGCCGTCTTTATGCTCCAGTACTTGCCCTTTTTAAAGGCGCAGAAGATGTTGTCTTCCCTGGCAAAGGGCCTGCAGATGGCCGTGACAGGGTCTTCTGAGACTGTCACCTTGGGTGCCTCTAAAGGACCGTCTGCGGGAACGGAAGGGTCTCCTTCATGAAAGATGTAGTATATGGAGTCTTCCGCAAGGTCTATGGCGTTGGTTACGATATAGGTGCCAACCGTGGACTTGTCCGGGACCTGTTTTACCTTGCAGCGCCTTGCCGGCATGTATGAAAGGAAGGCCTCTTTGTTCTTTAAAAAGGCCTTCTGTATTCTGGTCCATTTTCTGGTGCAGTATGTGAGGGACTCCCGTACGGCGGCCGCCGTGTCCGGGTCCGGGCAGTGGAGCATGGTGTTGAATGCGCATGCGCGCAGCTCATCCAGGGATACGGCCTCTGCAGGCCGGTATCCCATCTCAGCGAAATCTGCCGCTACTGTACGGATGAACTTTTCTCCCATGATGCCCTCTGTGGTTATGGCTGCTGACGGGCGCCCGTATTATGCCGCAAAATACGGTTTTGCTTTTGGATTACAGAAGGCCGAGCCTCATTAAGCGGCGCATCTGGTCCATGTGGGCTGAGAACTGTCTGAAGAGAAGCAGGCGTGCGTATGCCACAAGGAGCAGGAACTCCATGTCACACTGCCTGTATACAGTCAGCTTCACGATGCCCTTCTGTGTTTTGTCATCCGCTATGCACCATGAAAGGGAGGCCAGCATCTGGGATGTGTCCGGCTGTCCCCATGCAGGTACGGTGCTTATGTAGTTTCTGTCATATACGCCCGTGGCCGTTCCGTAGTCCACAAAGATATACGGCATAATGCTGTCGTACAGGTACATGTTCTGGGAATCATACCCTGACACAAGCGTGCACACTAGCCTTCTGTCCGGGAACATGATTTTCACGCTGTCAAAGGTGTCTCCGGCCTCCATGATGTATCTGCCGTTAGGAAATACGGAGTAGGTCTGCCCGTTTGTCACATACCTGTGCCATTCTGAGGTTATTGCAGCAGCAGGGGCTGCAGCACCGCTCAATGAAGCAGCGGATGCAGGCTGTCCGGCATCCTGCTTGCGGCATATCCATGTGGGACTGAGAGTGTAAGGGTCTGATACTGTGGCGTTGGTGATGTAGTATACATTGTATGTCTGGTTGTCCGGCACCTGAGGTATCATGACCTGCACCTGCCTCATGGCGTCCAGAAGCTCCTTCGGGTTCTTGGAATACTGCTTGTCTATCTGTTTCCAGTTGTCCTTGCAGTACCGAAGGTATGAGAGCACCTTGGATGAATATGAAAGGTCTTCCGTATGCAGAAGAACGTTCATGGCCCCGTCTGAAAGGGCGGAAAGATCCAGAGTCCTGCCCGGCGCATAGCGGAGTTCCCTGAATGCAATTGATGTTTTCTGTGTCTGCAGATCCATGCGTTAATCTCCCCTTAAATCATGTATTTTAAGTCTGCGCTATGCAAAAACCGCAAGGAATCCTGCGGTTTTCAGTTACGGTATTATTATAATAGGTATAGGGCAGAAAATCAATGCCTGCCGTATCCGGTCCGGAAATTTTTGCTGTATCCGGCCTGGATTAAGGCCTGTCCGCAAGGCGGACATAGTCCCTGGGAGCAGCCACGCACTCGTATGCGGGACGGATGATCTTTCCGCCGGAGATGGCCTCTTCCATGCGGTGCGCGCTCCAGCCTGCTATGCGGGCTATGGCAAAGAGCGGGGTGTAGAGGGCGATGGGCAGGTTGAGCATGCTGTACACGAAGCCGGAGTAGAAGTCCACGTTGGGGTTGACAGGCTTGTCCAGGTGCTTCTGATCCTGTATGAGCTCTGAGGCAACGCTGGCTACGGTGTTGTACAGCTCGAACTCTTTCTCGCGGCCCTTCTCTATTGCAAGCTTCCCTGCATATACCTTGAGGACTTCCGCACGGGGGTCTGAGACGGTGTATACCGCATGGCCCATTCCGTATACAAGCCCGGAGCGGTCAAAGGCCTTCTTGTTAAGCATCTGGTTTATATAGTCCCTTATATGGGACTCATCCCAGACCCTCACGTTCTCCTTGATGTTGTCAAACATCTGCATGACCTTTATATTGGCGCCGCCGTGCTTGGGGCCCTTCAAAGAGCCTAAGGATGCCGCAACGGAGGAGTAGGTGTCCGTTCCTGTGGAAGTGGCCAGGTGGGTGGTGAAGGTGGAGGCATTGCCGCCGCCATGCTCTGCATGGAGAATGAGGCATATATCCAGCACTTTTGCTTCCAGGTCCGTGAACTTGTTGTTCTTGCGCAGGATGTGAAGGGTGTTCTGCGCGAGGGAGTATTCCGGAATGGACTTGTGTATTATGAGGGACGCGTTGTCCGAGGACTCGTATCTGTATGCGCGGTATGAGTATGCGGCAAGCAGCGGGAACTGGGATATGAGCTGCACGCTCTGGCGCAGGATGTTGGTGGGCGTTGTGCTCTCCGGGTCCGGGTCATAGCTGTACAGATTGAGGACACACCTTGCCAGCATGTTCATCATGTCCTTTGACGGGCTCTTCATAATGACGTCCCGCACAAAGTTTCTGGGAAGCACTCTGCAGTCTGAGAGCATCTCAGTGAAAGCGGAGAGCTGGTCTCCGTTAGGAAGCTCACCGAACAGCAGAAGGTATACCGTCTCCTCAAAGCCGAAACGGTTCTCTTCCATGCAGTTACGTACCAAATCCTTTACGTTATAGCCGCGGTAGCGCAGTATCCCGGGTATGGGGGTTCTTACACCGTCTATGACCTGCCATGAGGTCACTTCTGAAATGTCTGTCAGTCCGCACAGGACTCCTTTTCCGTTCTTGTCCCTTAATCCTCTGTTCACATCGTACTTAAGGTAGAAGGAGCTGTCTATTGTATCATTTACAGATGCTATTTTCGCAAGTTCGTTGATGCGGTGAGAATATTTAACTATGAAGTTGGCCTCATTGAAATCCATTATTCATCACTCCGAAATGCGCTTAGGCCTTAATTTTACCATACAATCCCTTCAATGTCAAACAATACTGTGTCCGTAACAAGGTGCCTTT
>JAJPYR010000095.1 GCA_021204825.1 Clostridia bacterium
GCGCATATCCTGCCGTCTGTCCCGCTGCCTGTTGCGCAGGCGCATATCCTGCCGCCTGTCCCGCAGCCGCAGCGGAAGACACCTGCTGCGCATTCTGAATATTGGTCCCGCACACAGGGCAGAACCTTGCTGAAGGGGACAGAAGGCTCCCGCACCCGGGGCATCTTTTGACCGCCATATCCAGATTGGCGCCGCACACAGCGCAGAATTTTGCATTGTCTGCGCTCTCACAGCCGCACTTGTAACATTTCTTCATATACCCATCCTCACAGCGGATTTCATATCTGACCTATTAGACACTTTGTAATGTAGATTTTACCCTCCAAAGAGGCATGGTGTCAATAAGATGCACGCCATTCAGGCCTAATATGTCTTCAAAACAGCAGGATGTGCAATGACATTGCAAGCCCTTTCAAAGCCCCGTTTCCGGCCGGAACTGCTACACAGTAGCACTTTGAATGAACCTGTCCGGAAAACCGCAGAAACGGCAGAAATTACTGAAATCGATTTTTATCCGGAGGGGTTGACTTCCCCTTCCGGCAGTGTACACTGTTTTAGTCTGAACAGCAGAGCATATGCTCTGCAGAATCTCCAAAGGACAGGTGCAAAGCCATTCCATGCCAAAGCCCAGCACTACGGCAATGAGCTCGCTTACGGACAGCATAGCCGCCATACTCCAGCAAAGCAGGGGTTGTCTTGCTGAGGATAATCCGGGATATGAGACAGATGACGCTGTTTCTCACCGGACAGTTTTGCTGTGCCTGCTGCACCTGTGCATACACTGCACCAAAGATACGGATGCCAGCCCTGCGCCCTCAGCTTTTGGGAGCCTTGTCCAAGGCATAGAGGACAACGGCTGGACAAACACTTTCATGCCTGTGGCCAAAGAGTATGCCGCCATGGATGTGTCCGGGTGCTATGATAAGGTCTTAAGCATCCGCGGGGTGAAGGAGTGGAGGTCACTGTGGCCATATGCTCTGGAGACCTTCGAGTACTCTCCGGAGCAGTTCCTGGGCTCATCATATGCCCGTGGGATTCACAGGATAGGCTTTGCCAAGAAAAGCCAGGGGATCTATTATACTCCGGAGGATGTCATATCCTTCATGACAGAGGAGTGTGAGAGGCATTTCACAGATGATATGCCCTGCAGGACATATCTGGACTGCAGCTGCGGGGCAGGCGCTTTCCTGCTGCATACAGCAGACCGTATTCTCCAAAGGCACGAGGGACCTCTGTCTGCGGATGACATTGCGGCTCTTGTTGAAAGGTCCATATGGGGCATAGACATAAGCCCGGCTGCCGTGCTGAACGCAAAATTCCTGTTCATGGCGTACGCATATGAAAAATGTCCTAAGATGGAAGGCGCACAGGCATTGTGGGACACACTTGAGAGCCATATCATATGCGGGGATGCAGCAAAGCTCCCGGAGCTTATGGAGGAGCATCCCCGGATGCCGAAGAAGTTTGACTGCATAACTGGCAATCCGCCGTATGTCACCCTGGACGGGCATGACAACCTGTGCATACGCTTTGTGGAGAACATGATGGCCTTTTCCAGCGAGAGAAGCAGCTCTGCCCTGATACTGCCCCTGTCTGTAACCTTCTCGCAGAGCAGGAGCTTCAGCAAGCTGCGCCAGGCTATTATGGATGACAAGAGTGCCACATGGCGCTTTGCATCCTTTGACAGAACTCCGGACTCACTGTTCGGGGATCACGTCAAGACCAGGAACACCATTGTGTTCCGCACAACCCTGGAATCTCCCCGGCAGATTCTCTCCACAGGCATCATCCGCTGGACTGCAGAGAACAGGGATGAACTGTTCACGGACCTCAAATACGCAGATGTGCAGGATGTAATGGACAGAACCTGCATCCCAAAGCTGCAGAACGGCCTGGAGCTGGACGCATACAGGAAGCTTAAAAGGGGCGGGGAGCCTCTGGCATTCCTGCTGTGGCAGAAGGACGGAAGCGGAGAGCACTGTGTGGCAGTAAACGGCACTGCATACAACTGGATCTGCGCCTATGACCACCTGCCGCCCTCCGAAGACTTAAGCGGCAGACCGTACATCCCTTCATCCATGGCACTCTACACGCTGCCTTCACAGGAGGATGTGTACTTCTGCGTGGCCATGCTGAGCAACAGAATCACATACTGGTACTGGACAGCAACAGGGGATGAATTCCACGTAGGCTCCAGGCTGTATGACACCCTGTACCTTGGCAAGGGTTCGTTTTCCCGGGAGGCGTATCTCAGGATAGTGAGTCTCGGAAGGGAGTACTGCAGCAGCATCACCAAGTACCCTACGTGCTCATACAACGCGGGCAAAAAGGTGGTGAATTATGATTACCGCCCGCTGCTTCCTGTGGTCCGGTCCATAGAAGCGGAGATAATCCGGGCAAAACAGATAGATCCTGCATTTCTGGATTACATAGCAGACTGGCATTACAGCCAGGTGTACTGCGGACGCAGCACAGTACGGCAGTGAATGGTTAGCCCCGCTGCAGAGCGGCATAAGTCCGCATAACCCGTCTCTAAGGCCGCATCAAAGCGTGTCCGGGGTGAAGAACAGTAATTATAGTGTAAATGTCAAGCACTTTTTTACATGGTAGGGTAAGAAGTTTTTTACATGGCCAATGATATTATGAGTGATAACGCACGGAAAAGAATTGTTCCGGGAGCAATAACATTTGAGGAAGCAGCGGATTCATACTACGTGGATAAGACGCTGTTTATCCGGGATGTCATAGAAAGGGACTGGCAGGTGTCGGTTATAACGCGTCCCAGAAGGTTCGGCAAGAGCCTCAATATGGAGATGCTCAAGACCTTCTTTGAAAAGACTGTGGAGGACACATCCAGGTATTTCCGTGACAAGAAGATCTGGGCATGCGGTGAAGAATATCGAACGGAGCAGGGTAAGTATCCTGTGATATACCTTAATTTAGCTGGTGTGGATGATGACAGTTGGGCTGAGTCATATGAAGATATTAAGGAATTGATTGCATCGGAATTTAACAGACACAAAGAGCTTTTAAGCAGCAAACTTCTAACTCAGACAGATATCGGCAGGTATAAAAAAATTGTAAACAAGAAGGCAAACAGGGCCGAATACCGTTCATCCCTGAACACGCTGTCCGATATGCTTTACAAACATTATGAGAAGATGCCAATCATTCTCATTGATGAGTATGATGTCCCGATTCAGTCCGGATATGACAAAGGGTATTATGATGTCCGGGACTTTATGAGCGGGTTCCTGCTGAAGGGGCTGAAATACAACCCTGATTTTAAGTTTGCGGTTTTGACAGGTGTGCTGCCTGTATCCGGCTCAAGCCTGTCCCGCAGCCTGAACAGCTTTGATTACTATACGGCTTTAAGCAGCCGTTATGCAGAACATTTCGGCTTCACAAGGGATGAAGTGCGTGATATGCTGGCATACTATAGTGCAGAGGACAAGTACAAGGAAGTCTGTGAGTGGTATGACGGATACATGTTTGGAGACACTGAAGTCTTTAACCCGTGGTCTGTGCTTAACTGCATAAGGGACGGGTTTGCCCCGGATGTATACTGGGCCAATACCGGCAATAACCTGGATCTGGGCAAACTGCTTGAGGATGTATCCCTTGAGGCTGCTGTGAAAATCTCAGATCTCAGGGACGGGGGCACGGTTACTGCCAGGATTGATGAGACTGTTGATTACTCAGAGCTTATGAAGGACAGTGAGAATGTCTTCACGCTGCTTCTCCATTACGGGTATCTCATAGCCACAGGAGAAAACACTGACTATCTGAGCATGTACAATTGCGCCAGCACGGTGAAGACCACAGACCGGTATTATTATCTCAAAGTTCCCAATGAGGAAGTTGCCAGAGTGTTCAGGGAAGAGGTTTCCGGCCGGATGATTGTATCAGAGAACGAATTCGATGAGATTTGGGAAATAATTGAACGGTTTGATGAACAGGAAATTGAAGACGGAATGCAGAAGTTCATTGAGGACAGCGTGACACACCGGGATGCCCCGTATGAGGCATTCTATTCCGGTTTCATAAGATGCATGTGCAAGTACAAGAAGAAAGAATACACTGTCATAGCAGAGGGAAATTCCGGCAAAGGGATAGTGGATATTGCCATGAAGCCTAACAATCCAGGGAAGCCTGGCATTGTCATTGAGCTTGAACGTATAAGTGATGACAATCCGGATAAACTCAAGAAGGCGGCTTATGCCGGGCTTAAGCAGATTACAGACCAAAAGTATGACACTGTTCTGCGGGTCCAGGGAGTTACGGACATCGTTAAAATCGGAATGGCGTTCAGCGGAACTTCCGTAAAGGCAGCCATATCACGCTGAGCTTCCTTTTCAGGAACGTCAACGCATGCATAACCCAGGTCCGTACCTTGCTGGCCGGACACACATCAATACAAGAGCATAACACAGCGCCGCAGCTGTAAAGCCGCGGCGTTTTCTGCATGCGGAAAAAACCTGCGGCAGGCCCTGCAGTGCGGCATAAGTCTGCATAACCCTCATCCAAGTCTGTTTTAAAGCCCGCCTAAGGTCATATGGCATCCGCAGCAGTTGTACGGCATTTTGCGCTTAAGTGCCGTCTAATCCTTTACTTTTGCCCTTCAGGGGATTATAATTCATATGATATGGACCTGCACGTGAGGCAGGGCATGGAAACTCACGGAAGGGAAGGAGGCTCTAAGGCATGGAGATATCATGGGCATGCTTCGGAATAGGCCTCGTTATCCTCGCTGTGGGAATAGTCATGTTCTTCGGAGGCCTGCATGTCTTCTTCCGCTCATGGAAGAGGATGCCGGAGGCGGAGAAGCAGAAGATCCATATAAAGGCCCTGTGCCACAACTTAGGGGGTGTCATTGCCGTCTGCGGTGTCATTGTCCTGGTGGCGGCATTCTGGCCGTACTTTCTGGACAAGCTGTTCGTGTGGTTCATGGTGGCCTGGTTCGTTTGTGCGGCCATAGACCTCGTATGGATCTCCAGGAGCGGCAGGTATGAGGACAAAAAGTAAGCTCATATGGCGCATTGAACGCACATATGCGCAAGAAGACGGCCGGATGGCCGCCGGGGCTTTCTCCGGCTTGAAGGCCGGCGGAGGGATATGGAGCACAGGCATCCGGATTTTTAAAATACAGAATACAGCATTGTTTTTGCGGACGTAGCATATACTTGGGAATGCAAAAGCTTCGAAGCATTTGATACGGAAACATAACAGCCGGACCATGAAGGCCCAAAGCAAAGGAGAAGGACTGCCCAGGGCAGTTCATCTTCTCCTTTGAAAAATCTCTGTGAAAGGAGGCTGGAAAGTTGAAGAAAAAGAAGCAAGGACGCAGCGCGAAGGAAGTCCAGGCCGAGAGGGAGAGACAGAACGCCTGGCTCAAAAAAGCGGCGTGCGAGGACGTCCAAAGTGTCTATAGTGAAATCGGCTCCAGGCCGGAAGGGCTTTCGGAAGATGAGATAGACGAAAGCCGTGAGAAGTGGGGGACCAACAAGGTTACGGGCCACAAGAAGAAGTCCCTGGCCCGGAGGTTCTTCGGGTCGTTCGTGGACCCGTTCTCGCTCATTCTCCTTGTGCTGCTGATCGTTTCGCTGGTAACGGATGTCATAGTTCCCATATTCACCGGGGATGACATGGACTTCATCACCATAGTGATCATCGCCCTCATGGTCATAATCTCCGGCATAATGAGATTCATACAGGAGTCCCGCTCCGGCAATGCCGCAGCGAGGCTCATGGCCCTGATAACCACAATGTGCACCGTGGACCGGAAGGGTTATGTCAAGCTGGACGTGCCCCTGGAGGACGTTGTGGTGGGAGATATAGTGCACCTTTCCAACGGGGACATGGTGCCTGCAGACCTTCGCATAATAGAGGCGAAGGATCTTTTCGTGTCCCAGTCTTCCATGACGGGCGAAAGCGAGCCCGTGGAAAAGCTCGCAGCCCCCACGGAAGGTGAGATGGAGAGCATAACGGACTATCCGTCCATTGCCTTTATGGGCTCCAACGTAGTATCCGGGTCCGGCAAGGGAGTGGTTGTGGCCACAGGGGACAGGACAATGTTCGGCACCCTGTCCGCAGGCGTTACGGACGAGCCTGTTGAGACCAGCTTCACCAAGGGAGTGAACGCCGTCTCCATGGTCCTTATAAGGTTCATGATCATAATGGTGCCAATTGTGTTCATCATAAACGGCGTGACCCGCGGCGTTGTCTATGACGGCGGCTCATCCGGCTGGATAAGCGCCCTCGTATACGCCCTCTCCATAGCCGTAGGGCTCACCCCTGAGATGCTGCCCATGATAGTCACCACATGCCTTGCCAAGGGCGCCGTCTCCATGTCCAAGGAGAAGGTTGTGGTCAAGAACATGAACTCCATACAAAACTTCGGGGCAATGGACATCCTCTGCACGGACAAAACCGGGACGCTCACCCAGGACCGCGTGGTGCTGGAATACTACATGAACGTGAACGGCGAGGAAGACTCGCGTGTTCTTAGGCACGCGTACCTCAACAGCTACTTCCAGACCGGGTACAAGAACTTAATGGACCAGGCCATAATCCTCAGGACGGAGCAGCAGGAGATGCAGGACAAGACCCTCACGGACCTGTCTGAGACATACACGAAGATAGACGAGATTCCCTTTGACTTTGTCCGGCGCCGGCTTACAACCGTTGTGCAGGACAAACACGGCAAAATACAGATGGTTACCAAGGGCGCCGTGGAGGAGATGCTCTCCATATGCTCCTTCGCGGAAGTGGAGGGGCAGGTCACACCGCTTTCGGATGACGTAAAGGCCCGCATACTTGAGACCGTGGATGAGCTGAGCTCCAGGGGCTTCAGAGTCCTTGTCCTTGCGCAGAAGTCGGACTTCGGCTACACCAAGTCCTTCGGGGATGAGGATGAGCATGACCTGGTGCTTCTCGGGTACCTTGCCTTCCTGGACCCTCCCAAGGAGACCACAGCGGATGCCATACAGGCCCTGCGCAGGCACGGCGTTACAACAAAGGTCTTAACCGGAGACAACGAGAAGGTTACGGCCACCATATGCGCGCAGGTCGGCATAAAGGTAAGGAACATGCTCCTGGGCCGTGACATAGAGCCCATGACGGATGCGGAGCTTGAGGAGCGTGTGGAGGACACGGACGTCTTCGCAAAGCTCACCCCGGACCAGAAGACCCGCGTGGTTACAGCCCTCCGCAACAGAGGGCACGTGGTAGGCTTCATGGGAGACGGCATAAATGATGCCGCGGCAATGAAGGCGGCGGATGTAGGCATATCCGTGGATACGGCCGTGGACATTGCCAAAGAGTCCGCAGACATAATCCTTCTTGAGAAGGACCTCATGGTCCTGGAAAAGGGCATCATAGAAGGGCGCAAGACATACGCCAACATGATAAAGTACATCAAGATGACGGTCTCCACAAACTTCGGCACCGTCTTCTCGGCAGTCGTGGCCTCAGCCCTTCTGCCCGGCTTCCAGCCCATGCTTGCGCAGCACCTTCTTATCCTTAACCTCGTATACGACTTCGGCTGCATAGCGATACCCTGGGACAACGTGGATGAAGAGTTCATCCGAAAGCCCCGCACCTGGGACGCCTCGTCCGTCATGTCCTTTGCCGTGTGGATAGGGCCATCGAGCTGTTTCTTTGACTTCACCACATACGCCATAATGTACTTCGTCTTCTGCCCCATGCAGAACGGCGGCTATCTCTATTCCGAGATAACGGATGCCGTAGCGGCATCCCAGGGCACAACCGTGGAGGCCATGAAGGCCGCATACGAGGGCCTGTTCCAGGCCGGCTGGTTCCTTGAGTCCATATGGTCCCATGTGCTTGTAATCCACATGATCCGCACGGAGAAGATCCCGTTCGTGCAGTCCCACGCTTCCTGGCAGCTTACAACCTTCTCCATAATAGCCAGCGTGGTCCTCACCGTGATACCCTTCACGCCTCTTGGCACCAACTATCTCCATTTCGTTGCACCCACAGGCTGGTACTTCCTGTACCTTGTGCCCTGTGTCATTCTGTACCTGCTTCTCGCCCAGTGCATAAAAAGGGCCTATGTGCGCCATTACGGCGAGTTGCTATGATGCAGGGGAAGGAGGCAGCAAGTCATGTTATATTCACTTCTTTCCAACTTCTGGTATGAACTCTGGAACCCCTTCTATGAAAAAGTCTTCGGTTCCATCCATTCCGGCTCCGGCTGGCTGAACTGGGGCTTCTGGATAGCCATGATAGTGACCGTAATCCTTGCGGTCATATACATCATAATCTGCTGGGCGCCCAAGCCCAAGATCCGTGATGACGCAGAGGACATAGTCCAGAAGCGCCGCATAAAGCGCAAGCGCACCAAGGCTGCGCAGCTTCGCAAGCGCGCCCAGGCCGCCCGCGACTACCTTTCCGAGCAGCCTGAAGACCTCACCGCCCAGCAGCAGAAGCAGGCCGTAGAGGCCGCCCTCCAGATGGAGCAGGAGGCCTCCGAAGCAGAGGCCGCCGCACAAGCCCTCGAAGAGCAGTTCGAGGAGGAAGAGGAGCAGGAGCACGGCCAGGACAGGGACTAACCCGTCCCATCCATCCTGTCTGCCCGTCCCTCGTCAGCAGACCATCCACATACCCACAGACAACACAATACACGTACACCATATCCCGGCAAGCCTTAAGCGGCTCTGCCGGGATTCCTGTTGTCCAGACCACCCCGCACATCTGTCACGCATGCCGCAGACAGCCCCAAAAGGAGCCTCCGGGTTTGTCTCGCGCGCACGCGCGCGTGCGCGTTACCAATAAAATATATAGTATGTGTGTGCTTTATGTTCAGTTTGGGCTGTTCATGAACATATGTTCGTCATTTCACCCAATCCACAAAATCCTGCATTTACAGGGGTTCTTAAACGGCTGTTTTGTGCATATATGTAGTAATTTCTTGTTTTCAATACCCCTTTGCATTCTCTCGCTGACCTTCTAAAATTCAAATTATAGCACACTCTTTTACACCAGTGAAGACAGTATGACATGATTTCCTTTAAACTTTTTTTATTGATCTTTTTAAGGTTACAATTATGGTTTGACAAATATATAAATTATGGTATAATTATGTCCATAAAGATTAAACAATACGGAGGCAATAGTTATGCGTCGATCATTACCAATGGTAATTCCTATCAATGAACTTAAGAATACAGCTAAGATATCTCAGATGTGCAAGGATAGTGATACGCCTATTATCATAACAAAGAATGGTTATGGTGAAATGGTTCTTATGAGTATTGAATTGTATGAAATCCAGCAGGTACAGGAGAGGGCTGCCGCACTTATCAATGAAGCTTTGGATGAAAGAGATGCCGGAGCAGAGGCTGTGGATGGGGAAGAATTTTTTGAATCTCTGAGGAAGAAGTATGGAAGGAAAAAAGTATCAGGTGAGGATTTATCCCAGAGCACAGAATGATCTTGATGAAATTTCTGATTACATGTCAAATACCCTATGTAACCCCGATGCATTTGAAAAGTTTAGTAGTAAAATGTTACAGCTTCTTGATCTTGCATCCAGCAATACAGCTAAGATATCTCAGATGTGCAAGGATAGTGATACGCCTATTATCATAACAAAGAATGGTTATGGTGAAATGGTTCTTATGAGTATTGAATTGTATGAAATCCAGCAGGTACAGGAGAGGGCTGCCGCACTTATCAATGAAGCTTTGGATGAAAGAGATGCCGGAGCAGAGGCTGTGGATGGGGAAGAATTTTTTGAATCTCTGAGGAAGAAGTATGGAAGGAAAAAAGTATCAGGTGAGGATTTATCCCAGAGCACAGAATGATCTTGATGAAATTTCTGATTACATGTCAAATACCCTATGTAACCCCGATGCATTTGAAAAGTTTAGTAGTAAAATGTTACAGCTTCTTGATCTTGCATCCAGCAATCCATATATGTATCCGCTTATACAAAACCCTCGTGTAAAAAATAAGGCTTTACGTAAGATTATAGTTGGTAAATATATAGTCTTCTATCAGCCTATGGACATAGAACACGAGATTCATGTACTGCGGATCATGCATGGCACAAGAAACTTTGATTGGGCCCTTTGACCTAATTATTCGGGTATATCGTTTTTTTTTTCAATGGCACTAATAACATCCGACAGGCGAGACTCTTTGGTCCCGCCTGTTATTGTTATATTGTGTGCTGACCTTACCTGCGTATTATGGCATGCTCCTGGCAGGCCTCCTGATCCGGTCAGGCTGTTAAGGGGCATGCCTTCAGAGCCGTTTTCTGCGCTTGTGTGGACATATAACGGGTTATACGCTCCTGCACATATTCCGTGGATGTGTTGTGAGATTTTTGGAAGGCCCCAAAATGCATCCGTTTTGCATTGCCTTGGAGGCATGGCGGCACGAATTATAATGTACTTTCCCCTGGAGAGGGCATATGATGGAGCAAAGGGCAAAGACTGGGGAGAGGGGAGTGAGAGTACAGAACCGGAACAGGAGGCATCCATGTTAAACGAACCAATCAGAGTCGGAGAGATAACGCTCAAGAACAGGGTGGTGTTCCCGCCGCTTACAACAGGATATGAAGAGAGAGACGGAAGCATAGGAGAAAAGAGCTTCAACTTCTATAAGAGGCTTGCGCAGGGCGGCGCAGGATACATCATTTTAGGGGACGTGGCGCCCATTAACACGGCATCCCCCACGCCTAAGCTTGTGTCAAACGAGCAGATACCTTCGTTCAAGGCCTTGGCAGACGCCTGCCATGAATACGGCGCAAAGCTGGGCATCCAGCTTTTCCACCCGGAATATGACGCCGCAGGCGTGGGACAGCTCATTATGAAGTGCCAGGCCCTTGCGGCCCAGGGCAAGAAGGAAGAAGCCCAGGCGGCCTCGGATGAGGCGTATGCAAAGCTCCATCATGACATGGAGCACTTCATTAACGAGGCTACAGAGGGCCAGCTCCGGCAGATCATAGAGATAATGGTTGCCTGCGCCATACGTGCCCAGAAGGCCGGCGTGGACATAATCCAGGTGCACGGGGACAGGCTCGTAGGCTCTCTGTGCTCTCCGGTGCTCAACAAGCGCACAGATGAATACGGCGGCTCTTTAACCGGCCGCACACGCTTTGCGGTGCAGCTTGTAAAAGCCCTCCATGCTGCCCTTCCGCATATGCCCATAGATTACAAGCTTCCAATCATAACCCCCGGACCCAACGGCACCGCACGCGGCCGCGGTGGCCTTCCCTTGGAGGAAGCCGTCCAGCTTGCACAGCTTCTGGAAGCTGCAGGCGTGAACATGTTCCATATAGCCCAGGCAAACCACACGGGCAACATGAATGACACCATACCTGCCATGGGCACCCGCCCGTACGGCTTCACCGTATACTGCGCGGAGGAGATCCGCAAGGCCGTATACGTCCCTGTATGCACCGTTGGCCGCATAACCACGGAGACGGACGCAGAGGCCATCCTCACTGCCGGCAAGGCAGACCTCATAGGCCTTGGCCGTGAGCTTATCTGTGACCCGGACTTTGCAAACAAGCTCATCTCCGGGGAGCCCATACGCCACTGCATAATGTGCAACAAAGGCTGCACGGACGCCATCCTTGGCAGAACCATTTGCCAGTGCGTCCTCAACGCAGAGAACGGCATGGAATATGAGCGCATCATAACCCCGGCAGCAACACCCAAAAAGGTTGCGGTGGTGGGAGCAGGCATAGCCGGCATGGAAGCGGCACGCGTGGCAGCCATAAAGGGGCACTCCGTAACCCTGTATGAAAAGACATACAGGCTTGGCGGACAGCTTAACCTCGCATGCGTACCTCCCAGAAAACACGAGATGCTCCGTGCCATCTGGTACTACACCGAAGCTCTTCTCGCCCTTGGAGTGCGCATATGCATGGGCACAGAGCCCTCCAAAGAGGACCTCAACGCATATGATGACGTCATAATAGCCACAGGAGCAAAAAACCTTATGCTTGACATCCCTGGCGTCACAGACGCCAGCGTTATCTCTGCATGGGATGTCTTAGCCGGCAAGCATGCCCCGTTTGGCAAGGTGTCCGTAATAGGCGGAGGGCTTGTAGGGGCCGAGACCGCTGAGTACCTTGCGAACCTCGGCTGCGAAGTGTCCATAGTAGAGATGCTGCCCAGGATAGCCCAGGGCGAAAGCACTACCGTTCTGCCCTTCATGATGGAGGATCTCACAAGCCACGGCGTGAAGATCTACACCAACACGACCCTGCAGTGCATCTGCCCCGGCTTCATCTCCTGCACGGCAGGGGAGCACAACATCCAGATACCCTCTGACTTCGTTGTAATGGCGGTAGGCGCCCGCCGCAACCCTCTGGATTGCGAAGCCCTCACCGCGAACGTGCACTTCGTGGGGGACTGCAGAAAGGTTGCAGACATCTCATCCGCCGTCCGTGACGCCTACGACACCGCCAACTCCATCTGACATAACACAATTCATCCATTACTTATATCATATCTCCAAGTTTCCGTAGGAAAGGATTGAACAGGAAGAACCCACCCCATATCCGGGGCGGGCTCTTTCTGTTATGCAAAAGCATTTTTAACGGATGATTAAAAAATGATTAAGAAATGATTACAAAATCGTTAAAAATCGTTCAAATCCGGTTAAAACTCAACGAAACTTGACTCATAATTAAAATTTCGCCAAAACATCAATATATATGCTCAAAACGGCCTGCTTTACATTCGCAGCTTTTCCGCAGATTGCGTATAATGACAAAATTTTATACATTATGTATAAAAAAATAGCAGCATATGTGCTCATTTTGCACAAATGCTGCATATTGGCGCGGAAGGAGGGATTCGAACTCTCGCTACGCTTCTCACGTACTACTCCCTTAGCAGGGGAGCCCCTTCAGCCACTTGGGTACTTCCGCATGCCTGTAGTTCTCTCATATGTCTTTAATTAGGGAACAGTTATGACTATACCATAAAGGGTGGGGTTTGTCAAAACATTCTGTATCACATTTGGCAATCTGCACAAAAAATTCTTATGGCCGGGGAAGGACCCTCTGTTGTCCTGTGGAAGTCATAAGATGCCCGCAGGGAGATGTGAATCCCACATCAAGACACACAGGCCTCAATATGTCTTCTGTTGGCCCTTTGTGCAATCTGCACAAAGTTTTAATGCGGCCGGAACAGGTGCCCAAGGGTCGCTCATGCGCATATATAAAGAGGTCACGCGTGCGCGTGTGTGAGGGATAACCTTGGAAACGTTAATATATTCCTGCATTTTGGACAGAGCAGAAGAGAAGAGCGGAGGCGGATTCTGGAAGACGGCCAGGAAGCTTGAGACCGGGGTTGTGTGAAAATTATGAGAAAAATTTAAAAAAAATTCCAAAATCATGTTTAAAACCGCGAAAAGTGCTTTATATATTATTATGTAGGGGTTAAGTGTTCAAGGCCCCTTTGAAGACAGGCAGTTATGGCAAAGAAAGACAACAAGACAACAGACAGCAAGGCCGGCGAGGCTGAGGCAAAGGCCGCGGATGAGGCCGCAGAAGAGAAAGGGCCCGCAGCGGAAGAGAAGGCGGAAGAGGTAAAGGAGCCCACTCCTTTGGAGAAGGCGCAGGCACTGGCGGAGGATTACAAGCGGAAGTGGTACAACGTTTCCGCAGAGTATGACAATTACCGCAAGCGCAACAATACGGCGGTGGCCAAGGCGTATGCGGACGGCATGGCTGAGACCCTGTTGAAGCTCCTTCCTGTGGCGGACAACTTCGGGTATGCGCTGGACTCGGCGCCGGATGAGAAGGCAAGGACAGGGATAGAGAAGGTCATAAAGAGCTTCAATACAATCCTCGCGTCCATGGGCGTGGAAGAGATTCCCGTGAAGCCCGGGGATCCGGTGGATGAGAGTGATATGGAAGCGGTGCTTTCCTTCCCCTGTGGGGAAGGCGAGACGCCCAACACCGTAAAGACGGTGCTGAAGAAAGGGTACAGGTCACAGGGAAAGGTTATAAGATACGCCCAGGTGTCTGTAACGACAGAATGATTCCGGATCAGAGCCGTGTCCAAAGGGCCGCAGGGCTTTGGGACGGCATTGGAGATATAATTTAAGGATATACACCATAAAGCGGAGGTTATTATGGGAAAAGTTATAGGAATTGACTTAGGAACAACGAATTCATGCGTAGCCGTAATGGAAGGCGGAGAGCCCGTGGTTATAGCAAACAGCGAAGGCTCAAGGACAACACCCTCTGTGGTATCCTTCAAGGCAGACGGAAGCCGTATAGTGGGCCAGGCCGCCAAGAGGCTTGCAGTGGCTCAGCCGGACAAGACCGTGAGCTCCATCAAGCGCCATATGGGCGAGAACTACAGGGTTAACATAGACAAGGGATACTCTCCTCAGGAGATATCCGCAATGATACTGTCCAAGCTGAAGACAGATGCAGAGAGCTACTTAGGCGGAAAGGTTACGGACGCAGTCATCACCTGCCCCGCATACTTCAATGACTCACAGCGCCAGGCTACAAAGGATGCAGGCAAGATTGCAGGCCTCAACGTTCTGAGAATCATAAACGAGCCTACGGCGGCTGCCCTTGCATACGGCCTGGACAAGCAGGACGGCACACAGAAGGTCATGATATATGACCTCGGCGGCGGAACGTTCGATGTCTCCATACTGGAGATAGGAGACGGCGTCTTTGAAGTGCTTGCCACGAACGGAGACACTCATCTCGGCGGAGATGACTTCGATGCCCGCATCATGAACTACCTCGTGGAGACCTTCAAGAAAGAGAACGGCGTGGACCTTTCCAGGGACAAGCAGGCCATGCAGCGCCTTAAGGACGCAGCGGAGAAGGCCAAGATAGAACTCTCCGGCATGAACTCCACAAACATCAACCTGCCGTTTATCACCGTCATAGACGGCCAGCCGCAGCACCTGGACGTAGACCTTTCAAAGCAGAAGTTTGAGAGCCTCACATCCGACCTCATTGAGAGAACCATAGAGCCCATGAGAAAGGCAATGGCAGACGCAGGCCTCAGTTACAGGGACCTTTCCAAGGTCATCTTCGTGGGCGGCTCCACAAGAATGCCCGCCGTATACGAGAAGGTCAAGGCCGTAACCGGCAAGGAGCCCTTCAGGGGCATCAACCCGGATGAGTGCGTGGCAATCGGCGCGGCAATCCAGGGCGGCGTCCTCTCCGGAGACGTCAAGGATGTCCTCCTTCTGGATGTAATGCCTCTTACACTTTCCATAGAGACCCTCGGCGGCGTTTCCACACCGCTCATTGAGCGCAACACAACCATCCCCGTAAAGAAGAGCCAGGTGTTCTCCACAGCCGCAGACAACCAGCCCGGAGTTGAGATCAATGTCCTCCAGGGCGAGAGAAAGTTCGCAAAGGACAACAAGTCCCTCGGCCGCTTCATGCTCACGGACATTCCTCCCGCACCCCGCGGAGTGCCTCAGATTGAGGTAACCTTCGATGTGGACGCCAACGGCATCGTGAACGTCACCGCAAAGGACCTCGGCACCGGCAAGAGCTCCAACATAACCATCACTGCATCCACGAACCTCTCCTCGGATGACATAGACAGGGCCGTAAAGGACGCAGAGAAGTATGCGGAGGAGGACAAGAAGCGCAAGGAGGCCGTGGACAACCGCAACAACCTCGAAGGCATGATAGACTCCCTTGAAAAGACCGTCAAAGAGGCAGGGGACAAGCTCTCCGACTCAGACAAGCAGACCGTTGAGGCTGCCGTATCCAAGGCAAAGGATGCCCTCGAGTCCAATGACAATGACCGCATCAAGGCCGCATATGACACCCTCATGAACGAGACCCAGCCCGTCATAGCCAAGATGTACCAGCAGGCACAGCAGCAGTACCAGCAGGAGCACCCCAACGGCCCGGATGATGACGGCACGGAGTTCCAGCAGCACTAAAGCATATATCCCCCGGGGGCACGCACCTTGTGCCCCTGCGGGCACATGTGCAGGCACCCTTTAAGCCCTGCCGCATATGCATATACAACAGCATAATCCCATGCATCATTATGCCGCAGTCCCCTGTGGCATAACTCCATGTTACGGCCCTGCGCCCTGCAGGCCCCTTTTCCGGTCGACAAGCGCCGGTGCCAGGACCATATACACGCGGCTTTAAGCCGCTTCTGCCGCCCTTCAAAGGGCCCGGCAAGATTACACAAAACGCAAAAGGCCCCGGATATACGCACTTGAAAGGCAGTGCAGGGGCCGGCAAAGGAAGCATATGGCAGACGAGAAGAAGAACTATTATGACATCTTAGGAGTGTCCAGGACGGCCACGCAGGACGAGATTAAGTCCGCGTACAGGAAGCTTGCGAAGCAGTACCATCCGGACTTCCACCCCAATGACCCTGAAGCAGCAGACAAGTTCAAGGAGATCAACGAGGCCAACTCCGTGCTCTCAGATGAGCAGAAGAGGAAGCAGTATGATTTTGAGCTGGAGCATCCCAACATGGGCGGCATGGGCGGCCAGGGATTCCAGGGCAGCTATGAAGGGGACTTCTCAGACCTGGGGGACATATTCTCCAGCATCTTCGGAGGAGGATTCGGCGGGGGCTCCTCGCAGCGCTCCTCAGGGCCTGCGAAAGGGCAGGACCTTGAGTACATCCAGGAGCTTTCCTTCCTGGACGCCATAAAGGGCTGCACGAAGAACATCCAGTACTTCCGCAACGAGCCCTGCCCCACATGCAGGGGCACAGGCGCCAAGGACGGAACGGCAGTGGAGAAATGCTCCAAGTGCGGCGGCACAGGCCGTGTGCGCACGCAGGTAAACTCATTCTTCGGCGCAACCATCCAGGTGTCCGCATGCCCGGACTGCGGCGGCACCGGCCGCAGGATAAAGGAGAAGTGCCCGGACTGCAAGGGCAAGGGGTTCCTCCGGAAGGAGACCAAGTTCTCCATCAACATCCCTGCGGGCGTGGACAGCGACTCCAAACTCATCAAGCGCGGATACGGCAACTGCCCCGGCAACGGAGGGCAGAACGGAGACCTCTACATACGCTTCAAGATTCTTCCGCACAAACTCCTGCGCCGTGAGGACAGAGACCTCTACATCACAATCCCCATTTCGTACAAGACGGCCGTCATGGGCGGCAAGATAAAGGTTCCCGGCGTGGAGGACATCTATGAGCTTGAGATTCCGGAGGGCACCCAGTCCGGCACCCGCTTCACGATGCGCGGCAAGGGCGTCAGGACTGTGAACGGCACCGGCAACCTGTATGTAACCGTAGAAATCGAAGTCCCTTCCCGCCTTTCCATGTCCCAGCGCCAGAAGCTCAAGGCATACGAAGACGAGATGCCCCTCAAGAACTTCCCCAACATGAAGAAGTTCTCGGACACTGTCTCCAGCCTGTACGGCAAGAACATAGACAAGCAGTAATCCGCACAAAACCATATGAGAGAGCAGGTGTACCTGCACGCACAAGGCGGGCCGAAGCGCCCGTCTTTGCACATAACCCCTTTAAAGGCCATATGTGCTTTTCTGCGGGCAGCATCCTGCATACATACAATATGAGCCCGCAGGGCTCCCAAACGGCCTCATTAGACCGAAACAGGCGACATATGAGCGTTACAGAGCGTTTTTTACGTTATATCCAAATACCAACCCCGTCCGATTCCAGCAGCACTTCATACCCGTCCAACCCGCACGAGACAGACCTCGCCGGGGTCCTTTTGCAGGAGCTTAAAGACATGGGCGTCCCTGATGCCTGCATCCGGGACGGGGTCCTGTATGCATCCATACCGTCCAACTGCGACCCCGCTCCCAGGCACTCCATTGGATTCATTGCCCACATGGACACCGTCTCAGAGCCCGGACAGCCCCAGGTGCATCCCCGCGTCTGCAGGGACTACAACGGCGGCACTCTTGACGTGCAGAGAGAGGGGGACGGCATATCCTCCGAAGACTTCCCGCAGCTTAAAGCTTATGCCGGGGACACCATAATATGCTCTGACGGCACATCCGTTCTCGGCGCGGATGACAAGGCAGGCATAGCCGAGATAATGCAGATGGCAGAGTATGTATGCACCCATCCGGAGTACAAACACGGCAAGATTGGCATTGCCTTCACATCTGACGAAGAGCTTGGCCGCGGGACGGAAACCTTTGACGTGCCCTTCTTCGGCTGTGACTTTGCATATACCGTAGACGGAGAGGATGAGGGTGAGATATCATACGAGACCTTCAACGCAGCAGCCTTCACGATACGCATCCGGGGCCGCAACTGCCACCCCGGCTCCGCCAAGGGGGTTATGATAAACGCCGTCTCAGTTGCTTCAGACCTCATCTCGCGTCTTCCCGCAGGCGAGCGTCCTGAGACAACCGAAGGCAAAGAGGGGTACTACTTCTTCAACCGCATAAAGGGGAACGTGGACGAGGCAACCATAGAGGGCATAATCCGTGACCATGACCGCACCCGTTTCGAGGCCCGCAAGCAGCTCCTTCTGGACGCTGTGCAGTCCTTGTGCGAAACATATCCCGGCAGAATACAGATCCGGATGGAGGATGAGTATTACAACTGCGCAGAGATGATCCTGCCTCATTACCACCTGATCTGGAACGCAGAGGAGGCTATGGAAAAGGCCGGCATACAGCCTAAAATCATTCCCGTCCGGGGAGGCACAGACGGCTCCATGCTCTCATACAAGGGCTTGCCCTGCCCCAATCTTGGCACCGGCGGCCTGGGGGCGCACAGCCTCAGGGAATGCATCCCGGCAGGGGCCATGGAGCGCATGGTCCGAGTGCTCCTGGACATAATATCCGGTTATACGGAGCAGAAGTAATTCACAGGCAGTCCTGCAGGAGCGGCCCAGACACAAGAAGGGCCGCTTATTTTCTGCCCTGCAGCAAAACGGACACATATCCGGCCATTTCATGCCGTATGCAAAAATTTGCCATACAGGTTTGCATGAACCGGCAATACTGCATCCCCTCCCGGACTGGTATTATATTTGTGCGACAGTTGTCCCATAATGTGACAACAGTCCCATTATACAGGCTGAAGGGAGATACGGTATGGAAAAGGAGAAGACAGGGGCAAAGGCCCGCACGCAGAGTTATATAGGCGATGCGCTGATAAGCCTTATGAAGGAGAGGGATTACGCAGACATAACCATATGCGAGCTGTGCGAAAAGGCCGGTGTGAGCCGCAGCACGTTTTACAGGTCATTCACAGACAAGGAGTCCGTGATGGCCTCATATCTGGACCGCACCATCTCTGAATTCATAGCTGTCAAGGGCCCTGTTCCCGACGACGAGAATGACATGTACAACTACATCTTTTCCATACTCGGCAACACATACAAGTACAAGGAAATCATTAAGTCCATGTGGAGCTCCAGCCTGTGCTTTACACTGCTGAATATTCTCAGCAATGTTTTTGTGCGGAGCTTCCCGGACAGGGAAACCACAAAGAATCTCTACAGCAAATATCCGTTGCTCCCTTACGCCTACTCAGGCATGCTGTACAATATAATGCTGCGCTGGGTCCTTGAAGACTGCAAGGAAAGCATAGCGGAAGTGGCGGACACCCTGTTCCTGGCCATATACGGCCATGAGCACAGGCGCATATAACCGCTGCATATAAAAACCGTCCAAAGGCGGTCCGGCGGGCCGTCTTTTTTCCAGCTTTTTTTCAGCCGGAAGAAAACTGAAGCCCACAGAGCCGGCAAAAGCAGGAACATCCGCATCCGGACTGCTGAAGGGGTGTACCAGGTCATATGCCTGCAAAACGGCAGCATATACGGCACTTTTGCAGCATGCATAAAAAATTGAAGCTACACGGCCAAAATCGCCGGATTTTTGTGCGTATATGTTTCATGACAGACAATGGAAGCGCTAATAAACAAGTGATTATTACATTTATACAAAAATTAGCAATAAATCTACAAAACCCATAGATTGGAAAGTGAACTGCTAAGAAACATTTGTTTCTATTCGAACCCATATACAGTCTTTTTTGGCTGAGAGGACTTTACAATCCGCCTGCATACCTGCATACGTTAAAGGGAGCGGGAGGCCGTGAAACTTAAGACGCTGTATTGTTGCACGGCAGGGGCGCATGCGGCTTTGCATAAAGCTGTCCGGGGTGTGCTCTGTGGATAACTTTTTGCAATATTTTGCCATTTGGACCATTACAGACGCAATAATATGATGTTATACTCCTGGAATGTGGATAAATTGTGGAATTTATTTGTTAACTTTACAATTTCATATTCCGGAAACATTCTTTCTGTGGAGAACTCATTGTGAATAACTGAGGGTAAAATATGGCATATATATGGCATTTTGGCAAGTTATCCACAATCTGTGCCACTGGCGGAATGCATAATAAAACTGTGTTTGCATACAGCCTGCCAGTCTGTCATAATATGCAGTCAGGGGCGGGGTCCTAAAATTTCATCTTCGAAAACGACACTTTGGCGGAATATTGGCTTTGTACGCGTTGACAAGGTATGTTATACTCTATGGGAGAGAGTTAAGGCACGAGATTTTATGGCGTTTTCGTATATTGAGGAATATGACCACATATACGTCACTGTCCGCAAAGACAGGGTCAGGGAACTGAAGTACTGTTATGAGCAGTTCGGGTGGAAGGAAGTGGAACGTGAGGAGCACAGGGTGTATGCGAACCTTGTGGACATGACATTCCGCCGCCCGCACAAGATAGCGGACAAGGATGAGCTGCAGCTTCTCCAGGTGCACCTGGAAGAGGCTCTTAATGTTGTGGGAAAATATGAGAAGGCGCCAAGGCGTAAAACAAAGGCGTTCGTATGGAGCCTTTCCGTTCTTGCCTTTCTCCTGCTTGCAATCGGCCTGCCCTTAGGGATTGTTCCCGTCACGGTAACATACAAGGTGATAGGCTTTGCAATGGCTGCGCTGGGCGTCATCATAATACCCCTTGTGTCAGTATTCGGAGTAAAGCTGTGGCATTACGAAAAGCGGGTAGGTGAAAGACGGCTGAAAATTGCCAGGGACCTGGTCATCGGCATCTGCCACAACGCAAAGGAGATCCGTGAGAAGGGAGAGAAGGCCTTCGCCCAGGTTCTGGAGCCTGCAAAACAGGTCGTGGAGAAGATTGTCAGAAGAGCACATACCGAAGACGAGGGCGAGGAGCTCCTTGCCAAGGTCATGGACATAAGCATAAAGAAGGCCATAGCGGAGCGCAAGGCGTATGCCGCGTCCCACGCGGCGGATGAGTCCGCGGCCAGCGCGGCAGATTATTCTGCTGCAAACAGTGTAACGGTAATCCCTGCAGGGGACACGGTGGTTGTAATAGAGTCAGACCCTCAGAAGCCTTCTGCTAAGGCGGATGAGTCTGCAAAGGAGGCAGGGAATGGGTAAGAGCACTCTGGCCGCCGGCAGACATGAAGCCAAGTCCTATACGAAGGACACAAGAATCGTGCGCGTGCGCACCGAGAAGCGCGGCAACGTCTGGAAAACGCTGGGCTTCGTGTTCCTTATAGCCCTGCAGGTTGCCATAATCCTCACGCTGTATTTCCTCTATCTTGCGGCCCTGCCCTGGTATCTGGCGCTTTCCTTCGTCTTAAGCATCCTGTCCGTGTTCCATGTATTCGTCTCGGACAAAGAGGGACAGACAAAGGCGCTGTGGATATTCATACTGGTCATAGGGTACTCAATAGGCTTCATCATTTACATTTTGTCGCAGGAGAAGCTGTTCTACGGCCGCAAGGAAAAGAGATACAGGGAGATATACGCCCGCACTGCCAGGTATTCCGCGGAGTACGTGGAGAAGGGGGACCACACGGATGAGGTGCGCGCGGATGTGCAGTATCTCAGGAACGCAGGCAATTTTGATGCCTTCAATGACTCCACGGTGCGTTTCTTCCCTTCCGGAGGGGAGCTTTTTGATGACATCCTGGAAAAGCTGAAGACCGCAAAGAAGTTCGTGTTCATAGAGTTCTTCATAATCAATGACGGAATCCTTCTTCAGCGCATAAACAGCATACTGTACCAGAAGGTCAAGGAGGGCGTGGACGTGCGCATCATCCTGGACGGCATAGGCTCCAGGGCGCTTTCCTCCAGGACCCGCAAGGACATGATGGCCGCAGGCATAAAGGTGCAGTACTTCAACCGTTTCATACCGTACTTCACCTTCGCCCTGAATCTCAGGGACCACAGAAAGATAGTGGTCATAGACGGCCTGTATGCATACACGGGCGGCTGCAACCTTTCGGATGAGTACATCAACGAGAAGCGCATGCACGGGTACTGGAAGGACAACGGCACAGTGGTCACGGGGCCTGCCGTGGACTCCGTAACCCTCACCTTCCTGCGCCAGTACGAGGCCCTCACAAAGCAGACGGAGGATTATGCCCCGTATTTAGGGCTCTCTCCCAGGACGGAGAGCAGCTCCGTAATAATCCCGTGGGCAGACGGCAAGGATTACAAGGCCAATATAGTGAAGGGCCTGTATACCAACATAATGGCCGGAGCCAAGAAAAAGCTCTATATCATGACCCCGTACCTTGTCCCGGACGAGGACACCATGTCCCTTTTGGAGGAGAAAGCCCTGTCCGGCGTGGATGTGCGCATATTCCTTCCCGGAGTTCCGGACAAGAAGTACGTGTACTACGTAACCATAGCAAGGGCAAGGAAGCTCATGAAGAGCGGGGTGAAGGTGTACATCATGAGCTTCACCTTCATACACAGCAAGGTTGTGTACAGCGAGAACGCCGTTTCCGTAGGCTCCGCAAACATAGACTTAAGGAGCTATTACAACCAGTTTGAGAACGGCATCTATACTGATGACCCCGTCTTCCGTGAGATCATACAGCATGACTTTGACGTCACCCGGTCCGTCTCCGGGGACCTTGCCTTAAGGAAGGACAGGTTCCCGTTCCTGAACCGCTTCATAGCAGCCTTCCTAAGATTCTTCTCACCCCTCATGTGAGTCCTGCGGACATGCCGCAGACCCCGTGAAGGGTGCCGTTGTTTTTCCCTGCATGCAAAACAGGGCACATACAGCGCATTATGCGCATCATATGCAGCCTGTGAAGGGACATACCGTACTTATTGGCAGCAGCCGTATTGCAGCAGTACGCCATACCAAAGGGGCACCCCGGGTGCCCCGGGAGACGCCGGATGAGTGAGCCAGTAATATTCCGCAACAGAAAATTCACCATCCTGTTCCCGCCCTGTGTTTCCACCGGGCTGGGAGTTCTGCTGTATGTCATCTGCGTATGCATGTACGGCTTCTCCGGGCTGGTTGTTACGGAGTACCTGGCATGCATTGCGGCCTGCTGGCTGCCGGCTGTAATCGGCCGCATATCCGGGCGCCCGTTCCACCCTTTCATATCCTGGAGCATTGGCTTCATATCCTTCCTGGCCGTCTTTGTGCAGCATTCCGCGGACATATACAGCTTCTGGCCCGGTTATGACTTCCTGCTGCAGGCTGTCTTTGCCTTCCTTGCGGCCGCATGCATGTACTGCCTCATACTCCGCTGGAAAGGGGGCAGCATGAGCCCTGCGGGCACCATGTTCTTCATTATAGTGGCCACGGCAGGAATGGCGGCGGTGTTTGAGCTTATAGAGTATTACTCGGACCTGTACGGCTTCATTGCAGACCCGCAGCGGTGGAGGGACGTGGTGTACGGCTCCATAGACGCCTCGTACGCCGCGCGCCTTGCAGGGGATACGGGTGCATATGTCTTCACAGGCCATGCCCTCCGGGAGACCATCCAGGACATAGCCATATCCGTAACCTTCTCCGGCATGTTCTGCCTCACGTACGCCGTGAACCTGTTCGTAAAGGACGGCTGGACATACGCCAGGTTTTTCAGTGAAAGCTACGCATATCCTGCCTCTCATGCCCCCAGGGAGAAGAAGATGCTCCCCGGCATAAGCGCCTGGAAGCAGGATGAGCCCTGCGGATACGTCCCCGCGGGCACGAAGTTCCGGCGGTTCATACACAGCCGCGGTTTCATAATCTGGTCTCCGTCCGTCATAATGGCCTGCGTGGGCGTCATATGCTACATAATACGCCTGTCCTGGGCCGGATGGAGCTGGGTTACGGCCCTGCAGATGTGGGGAGGCATACTGGCATGCTTTGCTGTGCCTGTCTTAGGGCTCATATGCCGCAGGCACTTCTCGCCGTCCCTTACATACTGCATAAGCTTCTTTCTGCTGTTTTCCCTCTTTCTGGAGAGGGCAGTCAACATCTATGGCGTATTTTACAGGTATGACAAGGTTTTACATTCATTTGTAGGCCTTATTTGCGCGGGCATAGTCTTCATTCTGCTTCTTCGCTGGAAGGGCAACAGGATGAATCCTGTGGGCGTCATATGCACCATTATGCTGGTAACCATTGGCATAGGGGCCATATGGGAGATCTTTGAATACTCCACGGACTTCACCGGCGCAGACCCCCAGCGGTGGTATGACGTCATATACAACTCCGTGGACGCCTCATACGCCGCCCGCATTGCAGGGGACGCGGGCGCGTACATCATCCAGGGCAACGCCCTCACGGACACCATGGATGACATAGGCGTAACCGTAATAGGAGCCGGATTCTTCTGCATAGCGTACATCATAAACCTGCGCATCAAAGGCGGCGCATTCTTTGAGAAGATATTCTCAGAAAGGCGCATAACCCGTTACAATCCCGCCCGCAGACCGGATTATATCTCCGGAGCGGACAGATAATGCCCGCAGGCCGTCCATCTCCGGCGCCGGCAAATGATTCCCACTGGCAGACAGGCAACATGGCCATGCCCATGCATGGCTGCATGCCTGCACACGGCAGCGTTTGCCTGCAAAAGGCTGCACGCAGCAGCCCGCAGGGACCGAAACAGCCCGCATACAGCGCATTGCAAAGGGGAGCCTCCGTTAAAGAGGTTCCCCTTTTAAGCACATCCGGATTTTTGCACCGGCTGTTCCCGGCCTGCACATGTGGCCGTTATTTGCTGCTGCGGATGTCCGTGCCGGTGTCCTGCAGAGGCTTTCCTGTGTCTGCTGTGGCAGAGCCCTGCGCCTCTGCGGCGGCGTGCTGCTCTGCAGACAGGCCGGCATCCTTTGGAGGGGCCTGGAGCCAGGGCGGAAGCTCCTCTACGGGGTATCCGTCCCCGCGGTCTTTCTTGTGGCGGGCCACATATATCCAGAAGAGGCATGCGCCAGCGGCTACGGCGTTGATGGCAGCTATGATCCATATCCACCATGAAGAGGGCGGCTCTGTTATTACAACTATGCTGTCATCCTCATGCGTGGCGTTGTATATGCTGTTGGTATAGGATGTATTGAGGCCGGAGTACAGGGCATGCTTTGCTGCTGTCTGCAGAAGGGAGAGGAGGATGGGGTTGTCCAGATACTCATTTATGTCCAGATATGTGAAGTCTGCGCTGTCCCTCCAGTCCCAGTCCTGCATGAGAAGGTCTCCGCCTGCAAGCAGCATCTGTTCCGCGGAGAGTGTGCTTTGCGATTCCTTCTTGCAGGAGACTATGGTCCCGCTGAAGCCCCATTCATCCCGCACAATGCCGGTTAAGAGGGCACTGTTTCCGCCGTTCCATACGGCTCCTGTGTTGGAGCAGGAGGCCAGGATGCCTGCGGCGCCCATCTTAACGGCCCTTTCAAAGGGGGAGAGGTATGTCTCACGGAGGGTCTGCTCCGTAAGCCACAGGTATGCCCCGTCTGCGCCCGTTTCCTGCGCATATGCAGTGAGAGAGGTTACGTAGCACGTGAGCCCTGCTGCCTGCGCGCCCTGCACAATGCAGCCGGCTATAATGCCGGACATGAAGCTGTCTTCCGCAGAGTTCTCAAAGTTTCCGCCTGCGAAGGGAGTGCGGTGCACCACGGCTCCCGGCGCATACCAGCCGTCATAACCCATGTCTGCTGCCTCTTTGCCCATCTGCACTCCGTACTCCCCGCACAGCTGCTTGTTCCAGGTCTGCGCAAGGACAACCTGCGAAGGGTACCCTACGCCTGCGTCTGCGGCGTGGAAGGAGCCTATCTGCGAGGCCCCGTATGCAAAAACCCTCTCCGGCTTGCCAATGCTGTCCAGGGCGTATTCATGCCCGTACCCGTGCAGCACCAGGCTTGCCATCTCACTTGCAGTGAGCTGGGATATAACGGTATCCCACAGGGTGTCATCATAATTGGCAGGGTTGCCAAGATACAGCCCCAGGCCGTTTACCGCAAGGTCTGTATACAGCGTCAAGGCTGTGCTCCCGGACCTGTTGTCTGCATCATCCCCGTCTGCATGCGCACTCCTTGCCATTGCAAGAGACAGGGGAAGGATAGCGGAGCCGTCTTCATTCTCCTCCGGCGCGGCAGCATCCGTATCATCCCCCTCTTCCTGCTCCGGTTCATCCGGAGCTATGCAGAAGGCGTCCAGGATCTGTTCCTCTGTATACGTTCCAAGAGTTGCAGTGCTTTCATCTGCCTCACGCACGCTCTTTTCCGCGGGGAACGTGGCCGCAAAGTCTGCGCGGGAGAGGAGTGTGAGGCCGTCTGCAATGCCCGCAGATGTCTCATCTCCGGAGAACTTGTTGGAGGAGTCTCCAACCACGTAATCCGCACCAAGGCTGTACGGCACAAGGTCTGCAACAGTTGTGTGGGCGTCTGTCTTTAGAGAGAGCAGATAGTCCCCTGCTTCCAGCACATACCCTCCAAGGCCGCCGTTCAGGGTTTCATCATATGACGCTGTGTCTTCCAGGGAGAAGGAGAGGGTTATCTCTTCTTTTTCTCCGGGTTCCAGAAGGTCTGTCTTTGCGTATGCCACAAGGGTCTCTGAAGCCTTCTCCGCACCGCCCTGTGTATACGGCGGGGTGCAGTACAGCTCAATGACATCCTTTCCGGCAACGGAGCCCGTGTTGGCAACGGTTACCGTTACGGAGAAGGAGGAGGCTGCCCCGGACTGGAGGGAGACGTTTAAAACTTCATCCGTCCAGGAGAAGGTGGTGTATGAGAGGCCGTATCCGAAGGGATACTGCACAACGTCTTCATATCCGTTCTCCAGGCCCCATCTGTCCTTTGCATACTCCGTGTCCCAGAAACCCTCTGCATCCGCTGTCTCATACCACTTGTACCCGGTGTATATGCCCTCTGCATACTCCAGATAACTGTTGTCCGTATGCTTCACTTCCGGCTCTGCAGGCTCAGAGGGCTCATCCGTCTCACCCTCGTCCGTGTCTTCTTCCACGCCCCGTCTGTACGTTTCCGGGGTGTCCGTGTCTGTATCGTCCCCGCTGTCCTGCGGCTCTTCCGCGGTGGTGTCCAGGTAATACGAGAGGCCGTCCTTGCCGGAGTTAATGTATGAGGGGGAGGTTGTGAAGTCATATGCATATGTGTCCGTAAGCCTTCCGGAGGGGTTAACATCCCCGTACAGGACCTCCGGGATGGCGGTGGCGGCATTGTTGCCTGTTGTGCCCGCAACAATGCAGGCGTCCAGGCCGTCTATACAGTCCAGGAACCCCAGGTTCATCTGGGCTGCGGAGTTTATGATGACTACAGTCTTCTCAAAGGCCTCCCCGGCCCATGTGAGAAGGTCCTCCTCTTCCGTGGAGATGTCCAGGTACGTGCGCTCCTCATCTGCGGCATATGCAGGGTCTCCGTAATCTATGCTTCCCTTGTACTGCACCTTGGGCGGGTCTGCGCCCTCTCCGGACACGCGCCCCAGGACTATAACGGCCGTATCCGAATACGCCTTAAGGCCGGCCTGCAAGGAAGGGGTGTAGAAGGTGTCGAACTCCGGCTCATACAGCCTGTAATACTCATAATCCTCGCAGTTAAGAGAGCCCGCGGCATAGAATGGGCGGGTGCCCATGTACCTTGCATACTGCGTGGTCACGGAGCTGTAATGCGAGATGCCGTATGCCGTTAAGGCATCCAGGAAGTCTGTCTCCGCAGAAGAATCTGCGGATATTATGCTCCCGTACTGCACCGTCTGGCCCGTACCGGATCCCCCTGAGATCCATTGCGTGGAGGACCAGCCAAGGACGCTGACTTTGGAGTCCGCATCCTTGCTCAATGGCAGTACGCCGTCATTCTTAACGAGCGTTATGCCTTCTTCCTCAATCTGCACCGCAAGCTCCTCGCCGTCCTCGCGGACGTCATCCGCAAGGGTGGTGGTGCTGGAGAGGTAATGGATTATTGTATTGGAGAAGACGCCGCATATGACGTCCAGCGCAATGATGGCCGCCATGATGAGCGAGCAGAAGACTATGCACAGTATGCGGAATGTACGTATCTTCATATCTGTTCTCCTCCGCGGACATAATACCATACAAGGGCTGGATAGTCAAATTGCCTGTGTTTGCATAACAGGCGCAAAATCCACGCAAACAGGCCGCATATGAAAAGTCAAAGGCTTATGGAGGCCCCGCAAAGCTTATCCTGCACACAAGAAAATGACATGGCGTGAAGCCATGTCTTTTCTGTGCCGTGCAGGCTGCGCCGGGCAGTCCTGCCGGCAGACCCGCAGGTCCGGCGCCGTTCGGGGCGCAAGGAGATCCGCAGGCCGGATGGTATAATATATGGGAAAATCTCTCTAGGGGATTGGATGAGCTCAGTTGGCAGAATCCGGGATTCCGCCACGTATATGGCAGGAATCCGGATTTGCCCATGATAGGGGGAATGTATCTCAAGGATTTGTCCCTGGGGCCGGACCGGAAGGGCCCTGGCCCAGGGGCCGCTTGGAGGTATAATCTGGATAAAAATCAGTAGTTTTTGCAGTTGAGCTCGAAGTATGCCTGCGCGTGGTCGCATACGGGGCACTTTGCAGGTGCGGATTCGGATACAACGATGTGTCCGCAGTTGCGGCACTTCCATACATGGATGCCTGTCTTTTTTGTGAAGACTTCGTTGTTCTCAACGTTCTCTGCAAGGGCAAGGTATCTCTCCTCATGACCCTTCTCTATGGCTGCAACGCCGCGGAACTTGGCTGCTATCTCGTGGAAGCCCTCTTCATCCGCAACCTTGGCGAAGTCTGCGTACATGGATGTCCATTCATCATTCTCGCCCTGCGCTGCTGCGTGGAGGTTGGCGTCTGTGTCTCCCAGGCATCCCAGCTCCTTGAACCACATCTTTGCATGCTCCTTCTCGTTGTCTGCTGTCTCCTGGAAAATGGCTGCTATCTGCTCGTATCCTTCCTTCTTCGCAACGGATGCAAAGAATGTGTACTTGTTCCTCGCCTGGCTCTCGCCTGCGAACGCGTATCTAAGATTGGCCTCTGTCTTCGTGCCTTTAAGATCTTTCATAATCTCTCTCCTGGTTCGTTTTACTGGCACCAATATAGCACCCGCCCGGGAAGAGTGTCAAACGTTATTAAGACTAAATCTCAATAAGAAAGAAAATTTCGTGCGATTCTCACAAACCCGTCACAAAGCCCGCGGGGATAATGCACATAAACACAAAAAGTGTGGAATATGCGCACATATCCGCCATTTTACAGCATATGCACAAAAAGTGCATATTTACTTAATCTGCCCGCGCCGGGCCTTTTGGAGAGCCTTTGGAGGGCTTCCCCGGGGCACTGCAGGCAGGCCGGCAGGGAGAAGGGGCCGTAAAGAGGAGCCGCCAATTTGCAGCGGCAGCAGCGTGCGGACAAGATATAATTTGACAGTCTCATTGTTTTGGTGTAAAGTAGTATGGAGAATCTTTTAGGTGGCCGGACTTTGAAAAGACATGACATTGTGATAGTCGGAGCCGGGGTTGCAGGGCTTAACTGCGCCCTGCATCTCGGACAGGACAGAGACATACTTCTGATCTGCAAGGGAGTTCCCGAGAAGAGTGACAGCTATCTCGCACAGGGCGGGATCTGCTGCATGCAGGGAATTGAAGACTATGATGATTATTTTGAAGACACCATGCGCGCCGGGCACTATGAGAACAACCCGGTTACGGTAGACTGCATGGTTCGCTCATCCCCGGAGATAATAGATGAGCTCGTATCCCTTGGGGTCAATTTCGCACGCGCCGCAAACGGAAAGCTTGCGGTGACACGTGAGGGCGGCCACAGCAGGAAACGCATATGCTTCCATGAGGACAGCACCGGGAAAGAAATCACAACCAGGCTCATGGAAAAGGTCCAGACCCTTCCCAACGTGCACATACGCCCCAAGACAACGATGCTGGACATAATAGAGAGGGACGGGAAGTGCTTAGGGATTGTGGCCATGGACAATGACACCGGCAGCATAGAGCACATATACGCGGATTACACCGTTCTGGCCACGGGAGGCATAGGGGGAGTGTACGTGAACTCCACCAACTACAGGCTCTTAACCGGCGACTCCCTTGCCATTGCCATGAAGCACGGCATTCCTGTGGACCACATAAACTACGTGCAGATACATCCCACAACACTCTACACCCCGGACAAGTCCGGCCGCAGGCTCCTAATATCCGAGTCTGTCCGCGGCGAAGGGGCAAAGCTTCTGGACAAAAACTTCCACCGTTTTACGGATGAGCTGCAGCCGAGGGACGTTGTGACTGCCGCCATATACAGGCAGATGGAAAAGGATGGCACCCCGTACGTATGGCTGGACATGAGGCCCGTAGGGCGCCATGAGCTTCTGGAGCATTTTCCCTCTATTGTGGAGGAGTGCAGCGATGCCGGATATGACGTCCTCTGCGAATGCGTGCCTGTAGTGCCCGCGCAGCACTACTTCATGGGAGGCGTTAGAAGCAACACCGAAGGCCGCACCACAATGCCCCGCCTGTATGCGGTGGGCGAAACATGCTGCAACGGAGTGCACGGCGCAAACCGCCTTGCGTCCAACTCGCTTTTAGAGAGCCTGCTCTTTGCCAAGCGCGCCGCGCTGGACATAGAGGCAGGCTACACAAAAGTCCCGGACGGGGACTTTGCGGCAGCGGAAGAGGCCATAAACCCTGCGGATTACAGCAACCCGGAGGACCTTCTTGAAGACTACAAGGCTATGGTAATAGAGGCCATACAGGAGGCAAACGAATGCCGGACGTAACAATGACGGTCAACATGGACCAGTACATCCTGTCCGCCCTCAAAGAGGACATGCCCAATGAGGACATAAGCACCAACTCCGTCCTCCGCGGGCCCAAATACGGAACCGCAGACCTCATCTGCAAGCAGGACGGGGTCATCTGCGGCCTTGAAGTCTTTGCCCGCACATTTGCCCTCCTGGACCCTGCCACCGCAGTCCAGCTGTATGCAAAGGACGGGGATCAAGTAGAGAAGGGCCAGACACTTGCCAAAGTGTCCGGGGACATGCGCGTCATCCTATCCGGAGAGCGCACGGCCCTCAACTTCCTGCAGCGCATGAGCGGCATAGCCACATACACCGCAGAGACTGTGAAGCTCCTTGAAGGAAGCAAAACCAAGCTCCTTGACACACGCAAGACAACTCCCAACATGCGCATCTTTGAAAAGTATGCGGTAAAGGTGGGGGGAGGAAACAGCCACCGCTGCAACCTCTCCGACGGCATCCTGTTAAAGGACAACCACATAGGCGCAGCCGGGGGCGTGAAAGAGGCCGTGCGTCTTGCAAAGGAATATGCCTCCTTCGTGCGCAAGATTGAGGTTGAGGTAGAGAACCTGGACATGTGCGCCGAGGCCCTCGAGGCCGGCGCAGACATCATAATGCTGGACAACATGTCCCCCGAGGACATGAAAAAGGCTGTGCAGATGATAGCCGGCCGTGCCATAACGGAGTGCAGCGGGAACGTAACAAAGGACAACATCCAAAAGATAATAGATACCGGTGTGGATTATGTCTCCAGCGGAGCCCTGACCCATTCCGCTCCCATCCTGGACGTCTCCCTAAAGAACCTGCATCCCGTAAAGCTGGCCTTCTGACTCTCACGGAACTCCGCTAAGCAGCACCATATAACCTTACAATAACGGCAGTATGACGTTTTGGCGTCTTACTGCCTTCTTTTTGCACGCCAAAACGTAACGGACCCCTATTTTTACTCCCAAACCGCCTTGACTTAAAGTTGACGGCATACCTATAATGCTTGTTACCCAATGTGCAAGGAGGGGGTCTGGATATGATACTACAGCATGTTCTTGTGGATAACTTCAAGGTGTTTGAAGACAGTGTGCTTTTGAATCTCAGAGCGGACGAATACATGGACGATGACATTCATGAATCCGGGCTGTACAAGGGAAAGTACAGCAAAGCTGTCAGGTCTGCGTTCATACTGGGGCCCAACAACTCTGGCAAGAGCTGTCTCATACAGGCCATCAGATGCATCCGTGAATTCATGTTCGGACGTTTGCCCATGGATGAGATGAAGCCCAATCCGGATTCCGGAAGCAATGTCGTGGAGCTTACCATGCAGTTTGATTACAACGGGACAGAGTACGAGTATGATTTTGATTATGACGTCTCCGTTATGAAGGACGGCAAAAAGAAAGGCTTTGTGCGTGAGTGTTTTGACAGGATAGACCATGATCCGGAAGACCCGGAGTGCATTTCATGCTATCATCTGTTCAGCAGGGACAGGGATTTTGATGAATATTCCCTTAACTGCGACAAATACCGCGGCCGCAGCATTCTCAAGAAGCTGCCCTGGGACGAAACAACGGCATATGGACATACTGATGCATTTGGAAATCCCGTGCTGGAGAAGTGCAGGGACCTTTTAGGAGAGGCTGCCTCTCACATGGACATCGTGGACATGAATGACATCTCCCTGAAAAAAACCATTGAGACCCTGAAATACAACATGCCGGGAAAGAACAGGATAATCCAGTTTCTGAAGGGGGCAGGGCTGTACATAGATGGCCTTGAATACAGGGCAGAACCTGAGCCGGAAGACACTGAGGGCCGGGGTGAATCAGAGGACGGGGATGAGTCTGAAGACGGGGACGGGCCTGAGGCGGATGAGACTTGCGGCATAAACGAGCTGGACGAGACAGAGCTCTACGGGCCGGAGGACTGGAAAGGGCCGGACGGAGACCAGGTGGTGTTTGAAGATGACCTCATGAGGCTGTATACGTGTTATAACGGCATCTGGTACAGAACCCTGGAGAGGGACTCTGAGGCAACAGTGAAGCTTATAGCGCTTTCCAGCTATATAGTGGATGCCCTGGACAACGGAAAGGTTCTTATCGTGGATGACCTCTGCCGGTTTGTGCATCCAAACATTGTGACAAAGATAATTGAGCTGTTCAGCTGCAGCGGTCCGGACAGCCAGCTCATATTCACATCCGCGGACACAAGCCTTCTGGACGGGAAGATAAAGAGGTTCAGAATGGACCAGATCATCTTTTTGGACAGGGACAGGACTGGCATCGATGTCCGCTCTATGGCAGGCCTTGTTTTCCGAGCACCCACTGACAGGGACTGTGTGGATGATGACTGGAGAGAGCTGTACAGGCACGGGCGCTTCGGAGCGGTTCCCGACACCAATTGGGACAGGTTCGCGGAAGGTATTCCGGAGAAGAAAAAGAAAAGGGGCTGACCGCACAGGGCCAGTCCGGATGGTGGAGGTTTGTATGTTAGTATCATTTTCTGCTGAAAACTTCATGGCGTTCAGTACGGGTAAATCCTTGTGTATGCGTCCGGACAAGGATATCCGTACAAAGGATGCAGGTGTATTCCATCTGGATTCTGTCAGCATACTCAAATCATGCTGTATCTATGGACCCAACAACTCCGGCAAGAGCTGTCTCATTCACGCCATGGAGTGCATCAGAGACCTTATTTTAAACCATGTGAATGAGAGATATATGCATCCCAGCAAGGGAACAGACTGCAGCGTCATACGCTTTAAAGTGGAAATCTGCAATGAACAGCAGGAGGCATATGAGTACTGCGTCAAATACGATACAGAAAGCAAAAGCTTTGTGCATGAAAGCCTCATTGAGATAGATGAGAGTATAGAAGAACGTTATGACAGCAGGCGGGAGAAGGAAATCTTTATCAGGGACCTTGAAAAAGACATATGCAGGAGCAAAGATGGCGGTGAAGAAGTCCTTGAGCTTATGAAGGCAGCACCTTCAGGCCAGCTGCTCATACATTCCCTCAGGGACCACCTTGACGTATATACGGACGCTCTGGAGGACTTTGCGAGGAGTGTGGACATCGTTGATATGAACACCATCACGCTGGAGAAAACCACAAGAGCATTGAAGTACGGCACGCCCCTGAAGGAGAGGATTCTGCAGATCATACGCCAGGCACAGCTGTACATCAACGACTATGCCTATGTGCCGGAAGAAGGTGATGACTGCTGCGCCGTCCGGTCCGCTTTACAGGAAGTAACCCCTGAAGATTACGGGCGCCTTTACTCATATTATGACGGCATAGCATACCGGAGCATAGAGTGCGACTCTGCCGGCACGTTAAAAGCCGTTGCCCTGGCAGGTTACATAGCTGATGCCTATGACAACGGACGCATACTGTTCATAGATGACCTGGACGGCTTGTACTTCAGGCTCGCACAGGCAATGGTGGGTCTGTTCAGCAGCGATGGAAACGAATGCCTGTCCCAGCTTGTCTTTACCACGCACAACTTCACGATTTTGGACTTCAAGGATCTCTTCCGCAGGGACCAGATCATGTTCATGGACAGGTATTATGGCTGTATTTTATGGATGAAAACAGGGGGAATGGGAGAAGCCATCCGTTCAATGACGAATACAATGAAAAAGATAGAGGAATATAACTACACTGCACCCGCTTGCCCCGGATTCTATGACTTTGTAGGCAATGTACCGGATGATTAATGATGTCTGCCGGGGCTCCAGTCTGCTCCGTCCAATTGTGCGGCTGCTTTGAAGCAGTTTCCAGGACAAGCTGTCTGGACCTGGAGAACGAGCAGGTTGGTGCGGTGACGACTGCATTACTAAAGAATATTGTAGGAATTTATGATGTGAGAACTAAAATATAATTTTTTATGCAAAAAAATTGCATATAAAATAAACACATGCTATTATTATAGCGCTTAAGATTGCAAGAGAGGTAAGAGCGCCATGATTATAAGCATATCAATAAATAATTATGCCATTTTTGCAGGTAAGGAAGATTTTTCACTCATTGCTGATGCGAGAAACAAGTCGTTCCCGTGTAATGTCTTCTTTGGCAACGGCTTTAATGTTGTGAAGACGGCAGGTCTTTTTGGAGGCAACAATTCAGGTAAGACATGCTTTGTACGCGCCGTTAGATGTATACGGGATGTGCTACTCGGTAAAGTTGATGGTGCTGACATTACTCCCTATTGTTTCGGCGACAGCAAAATCTGCTCTCTTGGCGTGTCTTTCTTATATGATGGCAAAGCATACAGGTATGAATTCAAGTATGACGCAAGCACTGACCCTGTTCGCAAAGGGTTCTTATTTGAGCGTTTCCAAGAGTTAAACAAGGATAAGTACGGCAATAAGAAAGCGAATGAAATATTCCTGAGAGACTTGCATAACCCACAAAGGCCCAGATGCAGGGTTAGTGTTGACAAATCCGATGAGGGGCATTGCAATGACATGGCTTTTGCTTATGCAATTGAAAGAGTACCGAGAGATAGGATTTTAATTTACTCTGATGAAATACTAGAAATTCCTGTGTTGAGGAAGGCGAAAGCAATATTGATTAGCTTTGCAAATAATATTGATGTAATCAGCATGAAGGATATTCCGCTGGATAAGACTGTCAGAGTATTGAAGAATGAAGACCCAATTAAAACAAGAGTGGTTAGTTTTATCAAGGCATCTGATATAGGGATAGATGATTGTTTTTATATGGAGCCCGATGATGTTTGCCAGAGTTCTGACCGGAGGGATATTCAGTATCAGATGAGCCCTGGTGAATGGCGTCATCCACAGGGCACTGTAATGATTTATCCAGTAACAGGGATGGATTCCCAATATGATGCCATTAAAAATCATGAGGATCAGTACAACCTCATTTCTGTCCACAATGGACATCCTGTTAGAAGCAGGCTGTTTGACTCTGAAGGATCTTTAAAACTTATTGCTTTGGCAAGTTATATCATTGATGCTGTAGACAACGGGAAAGTGCTGGTCGTGGATGAGCTTGACAGCAGTCTGCATTACAAACTTACAAGATCCATCCTATCATTCTTCAATCTCGACTCCAATGTTAACGGACAGCTCATTTTTACCGCCCAAGATGCAATGCAGCTCAACATACAAAGGTTGTTCAGAAAAGATCAGATTTGGTTTACAGTCAACCATGCTGACTATGAAGATGAAGATAACGAAAACAATACAACAGTTAGAGATGAAGACATTGTGCGCCTGTACTCTCTTAATATGTTCACGGCGCAAAATGACGGAATCAGATCAGACAGCTATCTACTGGACAGATATTCAACAGGGAAGTTAGGTTCCATACCTCGCCCCAATTATACTGACCTGATAATTGAGAGTTTGGAGAGAAAGAGGCGGAGGGGCAATGAGCAAGAAAACTAAGAGAAGCCCAGAAACAACAAAACAAGACAATACAGCAAAAACAACAAAACAAAGCTATTCAGACAGGCTAGACATATTGATAATTGGAGAAGGCAAAGAAGAAGAAGGATATCTGAAAAGTCTTGGCAAATGCCGGTTTTGGAGTACAGAGTTCAAGGTAAAAATTGTTAGTGCCGATGGGATTGATAATATTGTCAATACTTACACGGATATGTTTAGAAATGAACAGTTTGATTTGATTTTTATAGTATGTGACACAGAAAAGACCCCAGAGAAGCCATACGAACAGTACCTTAATGTGCGCAAGGATCTCAATAACGTAAATCCGAGAAAGCGCATTGGAGATCATATTGTTTTTTTTGCCAATCCGAACACAATGCAGATTATCCTGTCTCATTTCAAAGATGTTAAGCTAACAGAGAGCAGCAAGACTGCCAATGCTTCAAAAATAGAGGATTGCACTGGTGTAAAGAATTATTCCGCAAAGAAATGCGGAGAAATATTCAAACAAATTACTCCAGAGAATTCTGAACTTATGTTGAGCCGAATCAAAATTCTTCCTAGAGATTATACTGCTGTTCCAAGTTCAAACATGTATGACCTATTCAATCCTTTGCATAACGGCGATAAAGACAAAGTGCGGGATTTATGAAGTCTCGTGGATAAGGAAACATTTCATAGTATCTTTCATTTTGGCTTTTACTTAGGCTCTGCACTATCCGGCGCGGAGCCTTTCTGCTTTCTGGAGCGCATAATCCACAGGATAAAGCCGTATATGTCGTTTATAAGGAACACGGCGAAGCATACCATCATGGGAAGGTAGTATATGGACTGCATGCAGGCGAGGGCCCAGAGGGTTATGAGCACTATGTCATTCACTGCATACATGACGGCATATGCAGGTATCCTCAGCGCCATGAGATACAGGGCCATAAAGCTGGTTACAACGGACACGGTAGAGACTTCAAGGTTTTCAGTGTTCAGGGCTCTCAGGATGAAGTAGAAGGCCACGCCAATCACTATAGCCAGCACTATCATTATGATTATGTGCTTTGCCCTGATTCTGCCCACACGGACCTCAGAGCCGTCCTCCGAGGCGGGGTGCCTGAGCCAGTTTATAAGGGACACGAGGCATGTTGGAAACTCCATTACGAGATACGTAATTGTCTCGCCATAGTAATGGAAGAAGAGGGATACAATGGCGTATATGATGCTGAAAGCCAGCATGAGAATGAGGCCGAAGAAGTCCCCTTTGGCCGCGAATATGAGCGATGTAACGCCTATGACGGACGTAACAAGCGTGAGCCAGTCCGTGCTTCCCACTGCGAAGAAGGACACGATGACGGCCGCCAGGGAGCATATCCACAGCGTCCAGTCAAACTTATTCAGATGTCTGAAGGGATTGCGTATCTTCTTCATTCCGTCTCCAATGCTTCAGCATGGAGTCCACTGGCCTGTTCCTTGCTGATATGTGAGATTCCACAGTCAAGTATACATCATATGCTGCATGAGCTCAACCAATTTTATGTATCCAGGGAATGCGGATAATGCCGGTTGTCGACAGGTTGCCTACACCTGTTTCCGTCCCAAACGGCCAAATATCAGCTTTTACAGGCGTTTTTCTTTGCCTGGACAACAATATGGGACTGGGCCTTGCTGTGTCACAGAGAGGCTGTACGGGCCTGTTTTGAGGCTTAATAGCGGACGAGGAAGTTGACATCTCCCCTGGATTTGGGTACACTATAGCCACAGCAGGATGCGTCATCAAGATGCTCCGGAGGCATGCAATGTACAGAATAACGCTAAAGATAGACGGGATGCACTGCGGCATGTGCGAGGCCCATGTGAATGACATGGTGCGGGATGCTGCGGACGTGAAGAAAGTTACCTCTTCCCACACAAAAGGTGAGACGGTAATCCTGTCCGAGACACAGCCGGACACGGACGCCATTACGGCGGCAATCCAGGCGCAGGGGTACAGGGTGCTCTCCGTGGAGAGCGAGAGTTACGAGAAGAAGGGCCTTTTCCACAGGAAGTGACATGCATATGCATGCAGCCAGGCTCTGCAAGGGCGGGCACTCATGGGATACGGAGACGCAAGGAATGAAACGGGTTATAACGTACGGCACATTTGATCTTCTGCATTACGGGCACATAAACCTTCTAAGGCGCGCAAAAGCTTTAGGGGACTATCTCATAGTGGCCCTTTCCACGGATGAGTTCAACAGCGTGCAGAAGGGCAAGAAGTGCTACTTCAACTATGAGCAGCGCAAGGAGCTTCTGGAATCCGTGAGATACGTGGACCTCGTAATCCCTGAAACCTGCTGGGAGCAGAAGGTCACGGACGTGAAGGAGTACCATATAGACGTCTTCGTAATGGGAGAGGACTGGAAGGGAAAGTTTGACTACCTCATGGACCAGGGCGTAGAGGTCATATATCTTCCCAGAACACCTGAGATAAGCACCACGCAGATAAAGTCAGACCTGGACTCATCCAAGCGTTAAAGTCTGCATAAGTCTCATAAAACAGCAAAAACAAAGCCGGAAGGACCCCTCCTTCCGGCTATAATTTTGCCCGGTTGAAGCCGGCTGAAACCCAGTTCACTGAAGTAAAGTTCACTGAAAACCAATTCACTTAAACCCAGCTCCAGCTGAATAAAACTTCACTGAAATACAGTTCATCTGAATCCATCTCCAGCTGAATAAAATTTCAGTGAAAAAAAGTTCAGCAATGCAGCCCTCATGTATCATGCAGGGCATTTTTCTGTCTGCAGACGGAGGGTAAGGCAGCTGAAGAACAGTTCACTGAACAAAACTTCACTGAAAAATACTTCAGTTCCAAGCTCCCCAGGTGCTTTTCCAGGCACACAAAACAGGCCGGGAGCGGTGGTGCCCCTGGCCGTTGAAGTGCGTTTAAACGCGCATAAGTGCGTTATTCTGCAGGAAGGTACTCCGCCAGGGTGCCGTCCTCTGAGAGAATGTAGTACGTGTATGCGGAGGTTGTGGCGTCATATACGGCGAGGTCACAGTCTGCGCTGTTGTACTGGATAAGGAAGTAGGTGTCGGAGCTTCCGTCCGGCACAAGGCAGCCGTAGTCCTCATCTGTGGTCTTTAAGGGGGATATGAAGCCCTGGACATCGTAGATGTAGGGCTCGTTAAGGTCTTCCCTGCGGCCAATGGAGCCGTTGATGTCCGTTATGGTGCCGTCTGTATTGTAGTTAACCCACACGAGGCAGGCCTTGTCCTCGTCCACGGACACGAAGGTGGAGGATGCGTAGCCCGTTACATAGATGTCCGGGGTGAAGAACAGTATGAACTCCGCAGGGATTGTGGACTCCACATCCGTGAGGCCAAGCTCCTGCAGATGCTCGTTCTTTTCCGCAGTGGTTGGGTTCCTGGGATGGCCCTTGTAATAATAGACGTAACCGTCTCCGTAACAGTCCATTATGGCCTTTACGTAGTCATCAAAGAACCACTCGTTCTCGTCATAAGTGCCGAGGATGAGCATGATCTTCTTGCCGGAGCTCTGTGCTTCCTCAAACATCTCATCGCTGAAGTTGTACAGGGCATGCAGCTGCGCCTGCTCATCCTCTGTCATGGCGGCAAGCAGAGTGCCGAGGTCCATGACCCTTATCTGCCCTGCGTCCACAGCCTCTGAAACCTCAGCGTACATGTCATCATTTGCCGTGGCTAAAGTGCCGCTGACCCTTGTGAGCCACCAGGAGATGTTGTCATACTCCCTGCACATGATGTACGCATAGTCCCCTATGTCATCCCACGAGACAGCGAAGTCATCCGTATTCTCATACTTGCCGGCGGCGGAGATCTGCTCAAGGAGCGTGGCATATGTCTCCTTCATGGTCTCGTATTCCTGCTCATTTGCGGCGTCATCCTCATTGTTGAAGTGCCTGTTGAACATTTGGAACGAGATGGCCCCGTCTGAGATAAGTGTCAGGTCATAGTTCTCTTCCGGTATGCCGTTTGCAACCGTTGCCTGCAGCCAGCCGTTGCAGTACAGGTCCGTGTAATACAGATGGAACACAGAGTCCGGGTTGATGTCATACAGCTCCTTAACCCATGCCGCCGTCCTTGTAAAGATGGTGTTGCGCCCGGTGCCGCCCGTTATCTCATCCGGGGAGGCTATGGGCATCGTGTACACGTTCTCCGGCAAAGCGCTGTAATCCCATGCGCTGCTTCTTGTAAACCACACGAAAGTGGGAATGGTGTAATCTGCCGTTACCTCTGTAAGCGCTGCAGAGAATATCGTAACCGGCATGGTGGAGGTTAACGGGGCTATGTTGTACTCCGGCGCGGAGAGCTCCACAGTCTCTTCCTGCGTGGCCGTATATACGCCCTTTGTGACCTTTACCTTCACTGTCTGGCGCCCGTAAAAGGCGTCCACATCGCATTCACCCTTTAGTATCTGGCCGCTGCCGGTCAAGGTCACCTTGGTCACTGCCGTTCCTTCATGCGAGACTTCTATGGTCACCTTGCTCACCTGCTTGTCGGTGTCCCATCCCACACGTATGACCTGGCCGTCCTCAACCTGCTCTGCAGCCATGTCCATCTCAACCTTCCACACAGTGAAGTACAGACACAGAAAGACCGCAAGGCATGCAATTATGACCGCGCCTAAAACAGCAATGAGAATGATTCTTCTCTTGCCAATCCTTGTCATTATAGTAAATCTCTCCTTATTCCCAGGCGGCCGCTGGCCGCTTCAAAGGCATTGTACAACACATCCTGCCGGCAATGCAAAGCCCTGGCCGCCAAATGCCCCGAAACCGTCTTCAATGCCAGGAGGCACAAACAGGATGCAATAATTGGGAAATCGTACGGAAATGCGCCGCATATACGCCTTTATAGCTCATATAACAGCCTTTCCCGGCTCATATCCGGGCAGAATTGCACCACCGTATGACCTAACCGAGGGGACTGAAGAAAAATTCACTGAAGAAAAGTTCACTGAAAACCAATTCAGCTCCCTTACAGGCCGTCCAAAGGGTCCGGACGGCAGGTTTCTCCCGGGGAAAAACGCCGGAACGGAGGCATGCACTTTACTGCGGTAGTGTATTACTGTAATAAAGTATGAACAAATGTTTGTGTAAAGTCCCAATCTGATCCGGAGCTTTTGATCCAGGCCAGGTACCAGTCCAGGCTTGCAGATGCACTGAAGAAAAGTTCACTGATATCCTTTCAGTACTCCTGTGGCTGTCTGCATCATGTATATGGAGGCAATACAGACCGGACATGGGCTGTACGTGCCTTTGGATTATGATCCCAATGCTTACAGAGGCCATTGTACATGGGCTTCCTGTGCGTGGCCCTGGATGCCGTTGCGTGCTGTTCTGGTACATACTGGTATGGTATATGGAAATGGAATAACCGTTAAAGCTCCCTAAAGAGGTTTTTGTGAAAATTGGGTGAGAATTTTGGTTTTGGACTTTACAAACGTGAACAGGTTGTATACAATGTCAAAGTAACGTGTACTTTATGCTGAAAAGGGCACTTTTGTGCTCTTTTGCGGCGGCATGGGGGAGCAGGTTGCCAGGGAAATTAATGAACGGAGGATTTTGAAATCAGTTATCTTATAGTGCTGGTCAAGCGCTTTCCGTACGGCAAGATAAGCGCGCTTGAGAGAGAGAATGAGAGGGCGCCGGATTACGGCTGCATGGACGGGCATATAGATGATGCCGAGACTAAGAACAATTATCATATTGTGTATCCCAAAGGGGATTATCTGACCCTTATCAGCCCGTATGTGGGAAAGGGGCCGGGTGGCAGGAAGCAGGCGTATGTGATGTCTGTTGTGGTGACATCTGACGACGATTACTTTTACAGGCGCAGCGAGGCATGCATATGGCAGTTCTTCGTAGACGCCACGGATTTCATGATCAGGAAGTTCGGGCGCATGAGCGTCTTCTCCGCGGTGGTGCACATGGACGAGGACAGGCCCCATCTGCACGTGAATTTCTTTCCGTATGACTCAGAGGGCAATCTTATACCTCTTGCCCATATGCGAAAGGATGACCTTGTGGCGTTCCAGGATGAGATATATGAAGAGGTAGGCCTGCGGTGGAGCCTGGAGCGCGGGGACCGTGCAGAGGGCATAGAGGCAAGGGTGCATGAAGAGTACCTGCAGGCAAGGATCATGTACCGTTACCAGCTGGAAGTGAATGACATCCTTAACCTCATAGACTCAAAGCGCCGCGAGTATTATGCGCTTGAAGAGGCCGTAAAAGGCCTTGAAGACAAGGAGTGCACCTTGAAGCGCAGCATACGGGACTTGACGCAGGCGCAGGAAGCCATGAAGGAGGAGTCCAGGGAGATACGTGCGGAGATTTTGAAGGACATAGACTTCCACGCAGGGATGGAGATGGCCTGTGCGGAGGACAATCCGTCCAGGAACAAGGACAAGTCCATACACATCTTAAAGGCCCGCAATTACTTCCTGCAGGAGAAGCTGGAAGCCGGACAGGCAGAGACGCAGGAGCTTTCAGGGCGCCTCCGGGACACGGAAGGGAGGCTGAAGGAAGCAGAACAGTACAAGTCCAAAGCAGGCCTTGCAGACAGGATAATGGCTCTGTATCCGGAGGAGTGGAAGGCCCTCTGCAAAAGGGCGGACAATGCCAGGGAGCCGGCGGGGAAGGACACGGGCAGGGCTAAAACAGCGTGATACAGCGCCTGTATTGTAACGGGAATTCGTGTCCGTTATTGTGCAAAATGCACAAAAAATCATACAGAAAATACAACATATATGCCTGACTTAGCTGCCCGGCATCTGCAGCGCAGATTGACATAAAACCAGCAGAATGGTATAAATATGTAGTAATTCCCACGCCGGACAGACATAAATTGCGGGGCTGGGATACGCATACATCAGAATCAGAAAAGACATGTCTTGCAAAGGGGTACCCCTTTGGCACGGACTGCTGGCGCAGTCCGTGCATACTCCTTATACAGCCTTTACGGCCAGACCGGGCCAGGCCTGCAGGACTTGGAATGCGACCCTGTGCGCATGTGTATGCCTCAATGGGCCGTTTCCGGAAGGGGGAGCAATGTTTACTTTCAAATACATGGACATGTTTATCTCGCATCAGCTGATTGAGAAGCCGATGGAAGCGGATAGTGAAGGGTTCAGGCTGCATTATCACGAGAATTGCATAGAAGTGTATGTGTTTTTAGGCGGGTCCGCAAGGATGAAGGTTGAGAACCGGCTGAAGGTGCTGGAGAACAGGGACCTTGCCGTAATCATGCCGTATGAGATGCATGAGGTTGAAATCCTGGAGGATGTTCCGTACGAGTACATGGTCTGCAGGCTCCCGGTCACGTTTGTGCCGGAGATGATATCAGACAGGCTTAAAAGACTCGGCACATTTTTTGTCTGGGAGCCTAAAATTGTGTTCCTGGACAGAATGGACGATTACTATAATCAGTACCGCGAGGAGGGGGACAGCGACGTGATGCTCTATCTCGGCCTCAGCTCCTGGCTGGCATCCATACTTTTTTACCTGGCCAGAAATGACGCGCCAAGCGATGCCGCCGAGTCCGAGAATATCCTTGTGTCTGACATCAAGAAGTATGTGGAGGAGAATCTGGCGAGAAGAATCACGGTGCAGGATCTGGCTGAAAAGTTCCACCGTTCGCCGTCATACATAGAGAAGCAGTTCCTCGCTGTCACCGGAGAGTCCGTGATGACGTATGTGAGAAAAAAAAGGTTGAACCTGGCGGAGTTTCTTATCAAAAACAAAACCAGGCCGTCTGATGTGGCGAAACATCTCGGTTATACGGATTACGCTTCATTTTACAGAGCTTATGTGTCTGTAAAAGGCGTTCCTCCTGCCGGTAAAAAGATCAATGACCCGCAGGAATGTAATGCAGCAGTGGAGGAAGATGCGGCCTGCGGTGAAAGGGCGGAAAAAGCGGAGGAAGAACAAAAATGCGGGGATGGAGTGGATTCCTCCCCAAACACTAGGCAGTGATGACATGCTGAGGGACGGCCGGCCGCATGGCTCCGTCCTTTTATAATGTCCTGAAACAAAAGTGCAGCGGAGAGCGGCTGGCTGACGATTAAACCGCTGCAGGCTGTCCGGAAATGAAATTATGGGAGAGCGGAGGCTCTCCCATAATCGTGGTGTGATTTTGCAAAATTCCGTTGTGCGTGCACAAGGAAGGATTTTGTCTTGAGAATCTGCGGCCGCAGCAGGCGCTCTTTGTGCAGGCTGTGACGGCAGTTTTATTTTTCTAACACCTGTATAGACATTTTTGTTTATAAAAGCGGCCTTAAGACACCCCTCTCATGCCGGGCATTGCCTGTCCGGCGTGAGGAGCGGGAACTGCAAAGAGCGGTGTTTATGCTGCTTTCATGTTTCATGCCGGGCACCGCACATGCAGTGCCTGCATGAAGTGAAGTTATGCCACGGTGTCTGCTGCCATGGTCTTGTTTGCCTTTACGGACAGGGACTTGGACATGGATACGACATCCGCGATGGCTGCCACAAGATACAGAGCCCAGGATGCAACGGCCTGGTTGAGGCCTGCGATAAGGACATCATTGCCGGCTTCAAGGTCTGAGAACCAGATGTAGCCCATGGGAAGCTCCATTGCGCTTATCATGAGAGCCATGGAAGCGATAAGAAGGGCTGCCGCAGCAAAGCGGGCAACGTCCAGGATTATGGAGAAGAGCTTGCCGGTGAGAAGTCCGTCTATGACGAACACTGCTATGGCAAGGACGATTGCTATGACGTCCATGGCGATTATGCCGCCGATGTCGCCTATGGCATACGTCTCGAGATCATCCGCAGCGGCTGAGTTCTTGGCGGAAAGAGCGCTGACGATGAGAGCAACGATGGCGAGCACTGCCACGCCAAGCATTACATATGAGGCCCATGATTTCTTGGAGAAAAAGTTTTTCATTGCATCAAGCCTCCTCTTCTTTCTTGACAGGAACCACAAGAGCCAGTACATAAGCTACGAGTGAAAGTCCTGCGATGACGCCGCCGATTACCTCAAGGGCGGTGTATACGCAACGCCACCAGTTCCAAACCTTTACGGTATGGGCTGTAGGAGTCATGTAGTTGACCATGTTGCTGTAGGCGAAGGAGTACAGGGTGTTGTGCACTGCATCCTGGATGGCCTGCATGAGCGTTGCATCATTTGCATATGCCTTTGCAAGGTCTGAAGTCTTGCCCCAGTCATTCTCATCTCCTGTGTTGTCGAAGTTTGTTGTTCCGGCAATGACAGTCTCAGGGAATGTGAAGTAGTCAGTGGAGGAAGCCATATCGGTTATGGCGTATCCTCTGTAGCCCCACTCGCCGCGGAGGATTCCGCTGATAAGTCCTGTATGGGCGCTGGAGAATGTGCATCCGATGCGGTTGAAGGAAGTCATGGTGCCAAGGGCGCCGGCTGCGAATGCAATCTGGAATCCGCGGAGCTCGTTCTCACGCATCTGCTGCTCTGTTGCGAATACTGCAACGCCGCGGCGGTTGGACTCCTGGTCGTTCATTGCGAAGTGCTTGAGGCATACAATGAGTCCGTACTCTCTGGATCCCTTTACAACGCCTGCTGCGGAATATCCGGACAGGATGGCGTCCTCTGAGTAGTACTCGGCGGAACGTCCGTTGTAAGGAGTGCGGTGTACGTTAAGGCTGGGTGCCCACAGAACGGGAAGGTTTCCGAACAGTGAGTCATTGCCCCAGAGCTCGCCTATCTCCTGCTGCAGATCCTGGTCAAACGCAGCCGCCTGGAGGGTTGCGCATCCCATTGTGCTGAGAGTGTATCCTGCTTCGGTGTCATCATACCAGGGAGCGCCGAAGTCATCTGAAGGAAGTGACATGTTGAGGCCTACAGGGCCGTTTTCCGTATATGTTCCGGAAAGGAAGTTGGGGCCTGTGAGCTGCATGTATACACGGTTGCCCTGTGCGATGAAGCCTATGGCCTCGGCGGGATCCAGCTCCTCGATAAGCTTTGTCCAGCTTTCATCATCATAATCCTTTACGTTGCCTTCCGTGTCTATCATGTCGGCGAACTTGAGTCCGTTGTCCTGGTTCCAGAGAATCTTGGACGTGTCATCCGTTGTTGATACGGTGTATGTATCGTTGCCGAGCTGGGTGAGCATGGCATCGGTTGCTTTGATGCCTACATATCCCTTGTCTGCCAGCACGTTTCCGGTATAAACGGGGTTGCCGTCACTGTCCTTGACTTCATCACCGTTTTCATCCAGCTCTACCTCTTTCAGACCGGACCACATGTTTGTGTTCCAGCCGGATGTATCAGAATCTGCTCCGTTGCCGCCTTTCCATGTCCAGTCTGACCTGGAGAGGTATGTCACGGGATCGTTTTCCTCCCAATAATTGAGGTCTGCATCCTGCAGCTGGTTGGAAGCTGTGTTTGTGAATGAGGTGTTGTCTGAGGTGATTGCAACGGTGGCAACTGCAGCTGTGTTGGCTGTCTGGTCCAGATTAGCGGTGCTGTCCTTTACTCCGAGGATGTTGTTTATGGCTGCATGAGCGCCGTCTGCATCCTCGTTGTTGCCAAGGGCGAAGTAATATGTGCCGTTGTCCAGGACATATCCGCCGGCATTGTTGTTCAATGTCTCGTCATATGATGCAAGGAGCGTGAGGTCTATGTCTATGCTGCCGGAATATGTGCCGTTTTTTGTAATCACAGGCGTCTTGGCGTAGTTGAGGAGCTCAACGGATGCCTTCTCCACATCGCCGTGGTTGAAGTTGCTGTCTGTGTAGTACGGGGACTGTCCGTATACCTGCACAACGGTCTGGCCGTCCTTGTCTCCGGTATTAGTAACCTTGTAGTATATGGTTAATGTTGTGCCGTTGAGAGAATAGCCTTTACCGTCTGCCTTGGAGGTGTCTATTTCCTGCGTGAATGTTGTGTATGAGAGGCCATAGCCGAAGGAGTATGCAACTTCATCGTCATATACCCAGCTTGTAGCGTTGGATGCAAATGCGCCGGCCTTGTCTGATGCATCGCCCTGTCCAAGGACGCTGTCCTCGTAACGGGTCTCGTAATACTTGTATCCGGTGTAAATGCTCTCTGCCTCTACTACGTAGTAGCTGCCGCAGTCATTGGCGCTGACCTTATCGCCGTTTGTGAACTTGTAAAGGCCGAAGTTCTGCATAGCGGGAGAGGAAGTGGAATCCATTGCGAATGTGTCCGCAAGGCGGCCGGAAGGGTTGCTGTTGCCGACAAGCACGTCTGCAACGCCGTTGAATCCGTAGTTGCCCGGGAAGCCTATCCACATGATGGCGTCTGCTTCGTACGTTCCGGACATGATGGGTCCGAGCTCCATGGGGTTGGACGTGTTGATGAGAACGATGACCTTGGAGCAATATGTCTTGGCTGTGGATATTGTCTTCAGCTCTGCTGCCGTAAAGCCCAGGATGTTGCCGGTGGTGACAGAAGTATCCATAAGCTCAGAGTCGCTTACGCCGATTGATCCGGGATAGTAGTCGCCGGCCTCGGAAGAAGGCCTGCCGATTACCACGATGCCTATGGAATTGTCGCCCGCATCCGTCTTGCTGTACCCGCTCATAAGGGTGCCTACATTGTCAGCCACAGCTGCTTCATAAGGCGTGAAGGCCTGCTCTGTGGTTATTGTTGTGAAGCCCATGGGAAGGGAGTTCGTGCCGGACTTGGAGGCATTGGCTTCGTAGTAGTCTGTCATTGCAGAGTTTACGTCCACGCCTCTGGATACGAGCGCGTCATAGAGGGAGACGTTCTGTGAGGACTCTACGGTGCCGCCTATGTTCATGCCGTAGTATGAGCCGCTGGGTGCGCTGGCGCGTCCGAAGAGCGTTACCTTTGCGGAATTTGCCGTGAAAGGCAGCGCGCTGCTGTCGTTCTTGAGAAGGACGGAGCCCTCTTCGCTGAGCTTCTCGCCGAGGTCTTTGTGGGCCTTTACAAGAGCTTCAGTGTCTCCGGCGATGATGTTGCCTTCTGCATCATACGTTACATATGCGTCATCCGGGATATATGTGGCATACAGTTCCTCGTCTGCCTCAACCCTGGATGTTGTTGTCTTCAGCACACGGTTTACCTGTGCTGAGTTGGCCTCAAGAAGAGCTCCAACGACATATCCGAGTACGAAGATGATAACGAAGATTATCGCCAGCATACGCCATAAGCCGATGTGCTTCTTGAGGTATCCGAAAAACTTTTGCATCTTTCCTCCTTAAATACTGCCGCATGCAGTGCATTTGCATATCCCCGGAAAGGCCGGGCCATATGCGGCCGGATCATATAACGCAGGCCCGCCACACCAAACAGGCCGTTCCAGGCTTTCAAGGCCGCATGTCCGGTCCCGCGGAAAGGCTTTATCCCCGAAGCCTCCCGCAAGGGATTGCTGCAGACGCAAATGCATGCAATGCCTGCTTCCCGTACGTGTGCGGAAAACAGAAAAGGGTGCATGAATCACGCACGAAATACTATTCCAAGTCCTTTTGCAAGTAAATTGTAAATGCAGTTTTGGACCGTTGTAAAAACAGTATTTTCAATGTCTGGCCGCACCCGGACCCCCGCTGAAGGCCCTTGCCACGGATCGGATGCGCCATGGAGGCATATGACATAATGTGGCGCAGGTGCTCTGCAGGCAGGCGCCGGCAATGTGACGCCTGCGCAGGCTTCATGACTGAAAATATGTCATACTGCACGGAAACGGTGTGCATTAAAGACATATATGCCAAATTGATGAATGGCACAAAACAGCCGGATATTGACAAAAACGATACAAAAGTGGTATAACTGTGTCATAAAAGAGCACAAGCTGAGTCCAGGAGGCGGGTGGACGATGCAGCGGAGCTCATAATAATTCAGCGTGTCATGAAAGGGGGTACCCCCTTTGGCACGGACTGCTGGCGCAGTCCGTGCATACTCCCTTTTAAGCCCTTTGCTGGAAGCCCGGGAAGGTTTGCAGGATAAATATGCCCGGCCCGTGCATTCGCCGCGTGAAGCGCGGCAGAAGCCTGGCCGGGGCATGAAGTCTGAAGGGGGATTGATGTTTTCTTTCATATATCAGGGACTGGAAGTGTCTCACCAGGCCGTGGAAAAGCCGCTGGGCTCCCCTGACGCCTGGCGCAAGGACCACTGCCATGAGAACTGCGTGGAGATATATGCGTTCCTGGGCGGATCTGTCCGTATGACGGTGGAGAACCGCCAGAAGGTGCTGGAAAAAGGAGACATGGCAATCATAATGCCGTATGCCATGCATCATATAGACGTCCTTGAGGATGTTCCGTATGAATACATGGACTTCAAGCTGCCGTCCACATTCATCTCTTCGCCTGTCACCGGCAAGCTGAAGAATCTGGGTCCGTTCTGCAAATGGCCGGAAGAAGTGCCGTTCCTGGACAGGATGGATGACTTTTATGAGATATACCGTTCAGAAGGGGACAGTGATGACATGCTGTACCTCGGCTTAAGCTCCTGGATGTATGCCATACTTACTTATCTTTGCAGGAGGGACAAACCGGATGATGCTCCCGGGACGGAGAATGTCCTGGTGGCTGGAATCATAAAGTATGTGGATGACAATATCTCCAGAAAGATCACAATGAAGACTCTGTGTGATGAATTCCACCGCTCGCCGTCCTTCATTGAGAAGCAGTTCTTCAAAAGCACCGGAGAGCGCATCATGACATATGTGCGCAAAAGGAAGATGGATGCGGCCGAGTATCTGATAACCAACAAATCCAGGCCCTCTGACGTGGCCAGGTCTTTAGGCTACCTGGACTACTCCTCGTTTTACAAGGCATATGTGTCCGTAAAGGGAGTGCCCCCTTCCGGAAACGTGCACGGGCAGTTACTGCCGTAGGGCCGGGGACAGTGTAAAAAAGGACGGGCGCAATGTAAAAGCCTGGCGCATTTTCGGCAAGGGTGCGGAAGGCTTCCGGGCGCAGCGGATTGCCGCAGGCCCGGCAGGCAATGTACTGGCAGCAGGTACCATTGCGGCAGAGGGGCCTGTATTCATTCAGAAGACAAACAAAAGGATGGCTGCAAGGCAGGCCATCCTTTTTGGATTCCGGGCAAAAATTATGGGAGAGCGGGGGCTCTCCCATAACAGTATGGTGTGATTCTGCATAATCCCAGTGTGTTTGCAGGCACAATGGAAGATGCTCTGTATTGGATGTATTGGTGTCATGCGCGGCATGCAGCAGAGCCATGCAGAGTCCGGGAAACCGCGTGGGCGGCATGCCCGTCTTTATAACTTCAATTTCCTAACATATATAGACATCCCGGCTCATCGAAAGCAGTCTCAGGCACCGCATTTCCCGTGGCCGGGCTGGTGTCTGCCCGGCCGGGAAGGGGCTGTGCTGTTATCCTTGCTGCAGCAGCGCGGTTTGAATTATGCCACTGCGCTTGTGGTGTCAACCTTTGTCTTCTTCTCGCAGAGATTGAATCCGCAGGATACCATGAGGCATACAAGTCCGACGACGGACATTACCCAGGAGACAACGGCATCATTGAGTGCTGCAACTGCCTGCTCACTGCCGCTGGCAAGAGATGAGAACCATACGAAGCCCATGAGGGTGCCGCGGGAAGAAATCATTTCCGCCATGGCAAGGATAAGGAACAGTGCGATTACGAGCCTTACAAGATCCACAACGATGGACAGGAGCTTGTTGATGAAACCGCTGATGTATATGCCGTCCACGGCGAATACTATAAGGGCAAGAACCATGGCGACAACGTCATATGCTATGACAGCGCCCATATTGTCTACGCCGTATGAGCCTGCCAGATTTCCCTGTTTGTTGCTCATGACGCTGAATACAAGAGCGAGGATTGCAAACAGTAATACGCCGATCATTAAGTATGAAGCCCAGGACTTCTTAGCGAAATAATTCTTCATGGCTGCTTAGTCCTCCTTTTTGGTAACGGCCTTGTCCACAGCGCCGATTATGAATGCGACAACTGCGAGTCCTGCAACTATTCCGCCGATAATCTCAAGTGCAGTGTATGTTGAACGCCACCAGTTGTTGAGTTTCAAGACATATGCGTGAGGAGTCATGTAGTTCACCATGTTGCTGTGCGCGAATGCGTACAGAGCCTCATGAACGGCTGTCTTTACGGCCTGCTTCATTGTTGTATCATTTGCATATGTGCTTGCAAGTGTCTGGCTGTCCCACTTCGTGTAATCAAGGGCATCGAAGTTTGTCGTGCCGGCAAGTACGGATTCGGGGATTCTCATGTAAAGGGGCCAGAACCAGTAGTCTGATACGGCATATCCCTTGTACTGCCACTCGCCGCGGAGTATTCCGCTCATGGCTCCGGAAGCTCCGGAGTATGTGGCACCTATACGGTTGAATGATGTCATGGTTGCGAGAGCGCCGCCCTCGAATCCGATCTGGAATCCGCGCAGCTCGTTCTCACGGATCTGCTGCTCTGTAGCGAATACGGACAATCCGTTGCGGTTGGACTCCTGGTCGTTGAGAGCGAAGTGCTTGATTGTGCCTAAGAATCCGTGTTCGTTGAGTCCGTTTACGATGCTGAGTGCGGAGTATCCGGAAACGCATGCATCCTCTGAATAATATTCTGCGGAACGTCCGTTGTACGGTGTTCTGTGGATGTTGAGGCTGGGAGCCCAGAGTACAGGAATCTGAGCGTACAGTGAGTCATTGCCCCACATCTCGCCGATGCTCTCAAGGAGGGTCTTGTCGAATGCCGCTGCCTGAAGGGTTGCGCATCCGACATCGCCGAGATGGTAACCGTTGTTGTCGTTGTCCGCCCAGGGAGTGGCAACGCCGCCGAGTGTGACGTCAAGTCCTACGGGGCCGTTCTCTGTAAGTGTGCCGCCGAGGAAGTTGAGGCCGGTGAGAGTGGAGTATGAACGGTTGCCCTGTGCTATGAAAATGAGCCCTTCCTGGAGGTCAAGCTCTTCCATGAGATTTGTCCAGACATCTGCGTCATAATCTGCAACAGTAACATTGCCTTCATCGTCAAAGTTGAGCACATCATAGAAGGTGACGCCGTTGTCTGCATTGAAGGTTGTGTCCGTATCGTAAGCATAGGTGTGGGTAGTCATATCCTGATCGCCGTATGTCTCGTTCATAAGCTGTTTCTGCAGCTCGCTTCCGTCTGTAACGCTGACTCCCGTGTAACCTATAGCGGTGACTGTGTTTGAGGCGCCGGTGTAATCTGTAACAGTCTTTCCGTCCCAGGCCGTGGAACTTGTGTTCCAGGAGCTTGTTCCGTCTACTTTCCAGGACCAGTCTGATCTGGAGAGATATGTCACATAATCATCTCCCATGTAGTAGTTGAGGTCTGCGGTATCGAGCTGGTTGCTTACCTCAACGCCTGCTCTGGAAGTGGAGAACGGATCACCTGAGAACGGATTACCCGTCTCCTCTTCACTTGTCCAGTCAAATGAAGCAACTGCAGATGTGTTGGCTTTCTGGTCCAAAGTGTAGGTTGTGCTGCTGGCCGTGGCCTTTGCTCCGAGAATGTTGTTTATGGCTGCATGTGATCCGTCTGCGTCTTCGTTGTTGCCAAGTGCGATGTAGTATGTGCCGGAATCCATGATGTATGTGCCGTGTGTTCCGTCTCCGTTGTCCACGCTGTTGTCATATGATGCAAGGAGATCAAGGTCTACATCCACATAGCCGCTGTACTTATCATTCTCGCCTCCTTTTGCGTCCAGAACGGGAGTTCTGTCATAATCAAGGAGCTGTACGGAAGCCTTCTCGACATTGCTGGTCTTGTTGTCTTCAAGATAGTACGGAGACTGTCCGTATATCTGTACAACGCTTGAGCCTGCAACGCTGCCTTCGTTCTGAACTGTGTAATATACTCTTAATGTACGGCCGTCTTCAAGCATTTCAAGGCCTGTGTTGTTTGTGCCTTGTGTTGTATCAATGGATTGCGTGAAATTTGTATAAGAAAGTCCATATCCAAAGGAGTATGCAACTTCCTCATCATAATTCCAGGTGCTTGCATTGTCTGTGTTCCAGGATACGCTGGCCTGAGAGTCAAATGCGCCGTCTGAGGATGCAGCGTTGCCTTTGCCAAGGACGGAGTCCTCGTATCTTGTCTCGTAATACTTGTATCCTACATATATTCCCTCTGCCTCAACGACATAGTAGGAAGCCGCATATGTGTAGTTGGGAGCGTTGGTATACTCGTAAATGCCAAAGTTCTGCATGGCAGGAGAGGAGACAGTGTTGTATGCGAATGTGTCTGCGAGATGTCCGGAAGGATTAGCTTTTCCAAGCAGAATGTTCGCAACACCGCACATGCCATAGTTGCCGGGAAGGCCTATCCACATGATTGCGTCCACGGCTGCGTCGCCATACTGCAGATCGCCAAGCTCCATGGGGTTGGAAGAGTTGATGAGAACCACTACCTTGTCGCAGTTGTTCTTTGCGAACTTTATCTCATTGAGCTCTGCGGTTGTAGGAGCGAGAACGTTCCTTGCGCCCAGGTTCTGGTCAATGCCCATTGAGCCGGGATAGTAGTCTCCGGACTCAGTGGAGGGCCTGGAAAGAACCACGATGCCCACGGAAGTCTTGCCTTCGCCGACATCAGTTGACTTGTATCCGGTCATCAGATCAGAGTTTGTTTCAGCCTCATATACCGTGTACTGCTTTGCGCTGGGGTAGTCAGTGAGGGATGTGGATACTGTGTTGTATCCTTTATCAAGAGCGGCTGAAGCTTCTCCGTCATAGTAAGCTTCCATGTCTTCATTCACATCTGCGCCATCAGCCTCCAGTGCATCGCATAATGAAATGCTCTGGGAAGGCTCAACGATGCCGCCCATGGCCATGCCGTACTGGGCGCCGGAGAAGGAGCTGCCTACTCCGAAGAGTGTGATCTTCAGGTTTTTGATATCATCATCAGTTGTTGCAAGGGGAAGCGTGTCGTTCTCGTTTTTAAGAAGAACGGAGCCTTCCTCGCTGAGCTGCGTGCCATAGGCTTTGTGGTCTGCAAGAAGAGCCGTGGTTCCGCCGCCGGTGCCGTCTGAGTTCCAGTATTTGGAATCGGGCTGGTATACCGTATAGAGCTCTTCTCCGGAATCCTCTGGAACAGTGTATTCTTCTGTCTGTGTTCCGAGCTTGCGGTTAACCTGTGCTTTGTTGTCCTCGAGCAGTGCGCCGATTACGATGCCGAGCATCAGAATCAGCGCAAACACTATTGCGAGTATGCGCCACAGGCCCATGTGCTTCTTCATGAAGCTGAGAAATTTTTGCATCTTTCCTCCTTAAATACTGCCGCATGCAATGCATACGCATCTCCACGGAACATATGCACGGCCCTCGCGGATCCGTCATATAACGCAGGCCTGTCACACCACACAGGCCGCTTCCCCTTTCATGGCCGCGCTTTTTCCGCCGGACCGGCCCATCCCCGGAGCCGGCCCGTAAAGAATGTCTGCATATGCAAGCATGCCATGTCCCGTTTCCCCGCAAATCCGCCCGCGGGCAACGGAAACAGCAAGGGTGCACGGCTTCTCGCCCCGTGCACCGCCACGTGCAAATGCTATCACAGGCCCCCATTCCTTCAAATTGACAAAACCGTTATTGCATTTTGAAAAAACCGTTTAAGAAATATTTCTGCAAGCCTGCAACCATATGTCCGTTTTTAATGCAAACATCCCGGCACAACCTTCTGCCTGCCCCGTACTGTACCGGGGTGCACCTAAATGCCCGATGCATTGCATAACAGCCTGCACCGTGGAATCCACAGGATGAATGCAGGATAGGGCGCAGGACAAACGCAGGAAAGGACCATGGAATGATTAGTGACGCGCCCGCGCGCATGTGCGCATGCACGTGTGCACGCACGGGAGACATGCATGCCGGATGCATGCCGGAGGTTTTAGGAATCATTGTCATTTCCGGACACTTTGCCGCACGGCAGCCATTGCCATCTGCACCGCACGCTGTCCGCTGCGGCTTTGCCCGCAGCAAACCGGCGGGCGCATGCGGTGAGCGGGAGGCCTTCAAACGCATATATGCGGCACTTTTTTTCAGGTGAGGCACCGGGTGAGGAAAGATTTCACGACAGATTTAACTTTGTCCAAACCTTGACGTTTTCCTTTTCCGGCGGTATCATAATATGCATTCCGCACATATGAACACACAGCCGGACAAGTGCCTCATACAGAGGCAAATAACGGGCTTGGAGGATATACATTACATGGCATGGATTATTACGAAGGACATAAAGGCTCTGCCGCAGTATGAATACACAGGCGCCCCGGCGGGATACGGGGAGACGGCAGACGCTATCATATATCCCGCAAAGAAGCACAGCAAGAAGAACGCTGTCCTTTCCAGTGCAAGGAACAAGCGGTACGGGTACAAGATACACGCATGCCTTTCATACAGGAAGACCAAGGGCTCCCCGGAGCAGATAACGGCCAGCTATGCGGCTGCTTTCCGCCTGGCTGTATCCAAGGGATGCAAACGGATAATTGTCTCCCTGGAGGCATATGAGAAGCTAGGCATTTCCAGGGACACTGCATACTGCGCCATCTCCCGGGCATATGACGCCCTGGGGGATGAAGACATAGCGGTATACGTGTACAGCCGTGAGGCAGTGCGCGCCTGCTACACCAAGGAAGACATCAACGAGTTCTGGGACAACGCATACAAGGTAGGCGCAGATTACGGCGAAGCTCTGGACGCAGACGCAATGGCTGCCCTTAAAAGGGAGCTGGAGAAGATAGAGCCCGCCCCGGAAGAAGAGCCCGCAGAAGAACAGGAATACGGGGAGGATGAGTTTCCGGAGGCGCTGCCGGAGGAACTTCCGGAGGAAGAGGAGGAAGAGCAGCCGTCCAAAACAGGGTCTGCCCCCGTGCAGGAGCCGGCAGAAAAGCTTAAAGCCTCTGCAAATAAGAGGTTCTTAAAGAAGCAGGGCATATATCCCACTGAGAGCATGGATTACCTTGTTATCGCTAAGCCTGCAAGCAGGCCACAGGGCAGGTCCATGGATTCCAGCTCCAAGGCCAAGGGGTCCACAGAGGGGAAGGTCATGTTTGCAGAGTCTCCCTCTCCGGCGCAGAAGCCCGTATCCGCACCAAAGGCTCCCGGGAAGGAGTATGAATACATAGATGAATACATAAAGGACAAAATGGGGCATACGGAGACGTTCTCGGACATGCTCTTCCGGCTCATACATGAGAAGAACATGACAGACGTGGAGTGTTACAGAAGGGCCAACATAGACCGCAGGCACTTCTCCAAGATACGCTCAGACAGCTCATACCAGCCCTCCAAGGCAACCGTCCTTGCCTTTGCCATCTCGCTGCAGCTCTCCATGGGGGACACCAGAAAGTTCCTTGCATCCGCAGGATACACCATAACGGCATCCTCCGTCTCGGACATCATAATTGAGTACTTCATAGAGAACCGTATATACGACATTAACCTCGTGAACTGCGCCCTCTTCGACTTTGACCAGCCCCTCTTGGGAGTCCAGGCCAGCTAGCAGACCTGTATACCGGCTGTGTATGGGCATTTACACAGGCATATGCTCTTTCATACCAGCTATATGCTGGCATCCATGCAGACATACGGACCTGCATACCAGCTATGTGCTGGCATGCACACAGGCATATTGTCTTCATACCGGCTGTGTATGGGCATTCATGCAGGCATATGCCCTGCCATTCCGGCAGCATACAGGAGTGCAGGTCGTCCGGATATGATTCCAGAAGGCAATATGTTCTCCAAGAGAGGATTGCCACAGGGATATTATCCAAACAATGCAGAAAAAGGCCGTTTCATACGGTCTTTTTGCTTGGCAGAATACGGGTATTCCGAAGTCAAACTGTTCGTAAAATCCCGCTAAGCTGCCTCGGGGTGCACAGATTCCTTGAGAAGGTCACTGGTGTGGATAATTATACGTAAAATCTTTTCCCCTGAAAGGAAAAATGTCGCATGGCAGGAGACCACAGGCCTTTGGCCTGCGGATATAATGCAGGCGTAATTTGAATGAAAGACGGAGGAACAAGATATTATGCAGAAAGATCTTACTGAGGTTGTCTTCATCCTGGACAGGAGCGGCTCAATGGGCGGCAAGGAGAGGGACACGATAGGGGCGTTCAACTCCCTTATAGAGAAGCAGAAGAAGCTTGAGGGCAGGGTGCTGGTTACGACCATCCTGTTTGATGACCAGTATGAGGTGCTTTTTGAGCGCATTCCTTTGGAGAAGGTGCGTCCCATTACATCCAGGGAGTATTACGTCCGCGGGTGCACGGCCCTGCTGGATGCCGTAGGACTCACTGTGGACGCCATGAGAAAGCTGCACCATGAAGACGGCAAGTATGTGCCCGCACACACGCTCTTTGTGATCAACACGGACGGCATGGAGAACGCAAGCCGCGTATACTCCTTCAATGATGTCCGCGGACTCATAACTCATGAGCGTGAGAAGCACGGCTGGGACTTCCTGTTCTTAGGCGCCAACATGGACGCAATAGCCACGGCATCCCAGATAGGCATCCAGCCCAGCATGGCAGCCTGCACATACGCAGACTCCTCCGGCATACAGGCGCAGTACTGCTCCGTAGGCAGGGCCATGAAGGCCAGCCGCATGAACATGTGCGTTGCAGACTCAGACTGGAGTGCAGACATAGCCGCAGACGCCAGTGCCCGCACGGACAAAAAGGCCGCCAAGGCCAATGCCAAGGCGCAGACGAAAGTCCAGGCCCAGCCCCAGACGCAGGCCAATGCTTCCTCTGATGACGACATAGATGACACTACGGAAGACTCCATCCCCGCAGAGGACGAGATAGAACAGATCCTTGCCAAGATCCGTACAGAGACCTTGCATGATGACTCCAACACGGATGACTCCACAGAGGACTGATTCAAACACTGCACAAAGCCACAGGCATGCATAGACGGGCATGATAACAGGGTGCCTTATAGCTGGCACCCCACATAACAGAAAAGAGGCTCCCGGAGACGGGGGCCTCTTGGGCTTTGCATTGTCCAAAGATATCCCAATTGATACTGTACGCTAGTTACAGATTACTTGCAAAGCGTTCGGTGCATTCAGCGAATTGGATTTACACCAGCAACAGAACTTTCTACTCCAGATAATCCTCGTATTGTTTCAGATTATCGCATGCTTGTTCATAATGGCTTTTAATGTTCCCAGCTACTTTCAGCAGGGGGCGGATCTTGTCAAATGTATCTGCTGTTTCGGGATTTTCAAGACTGATTCTTCCATTCAAAATTAAAGCAGGTGCGGATAAGGTTTTTACTTCACCAGTATTCTTGAAAAGGATTTTCAGTCGTTGGTTTTCATTATTGTAAGACAGGATTTCGCCAGTACCATATGTTTTGTGATACAAAATCACCCCGGGAACTAATTCCCGGTTCATTGTTGCATATGCTTCATCCAAGCAATCCTTCTTTGCTTTTTTGCTATTATAATCTTCCAGAGCCTCTTCCGCCTTTTTTTGGAGTTCAAGCAAAAGATTTTTTTCTACTGGAGTCCGTGGTGTGTAAGGGATGCCACTAAATAAATGGTATACAGTGCAGCAGTATATCAAATCAAAGGCAAGTATATGCTTGTTTTCATCAGGGGACATGGCACCATTCTTGTCCAGTTCAAAACGGCTTGCATCTGTATTCAGAAGTTCCTTTGAAGACTTGATTTGGTCTACAAGCCAGTCACACATCTTGTAATAAACACTCAGGTTGATGTTATCGCCAGATCCCCAGCTATCATAAAATTCTATGCAGTCGGCAAAATCTTTGGACTGTTTCGCTTTGTACATATAATGGCTGTCCGGATTATACAAAAACAGGTATGCAGAAACGGAATGGGAATCCTGCTTGTAACGGAAGCTTCCGGGAGAATATTTATCCAGGAGCGCATTGCTTTGGTTAAAGAACAGTGCAATACGGTTTTCCATGGCAGGGATATCTGTATCATCATGCCCGAGGAGATCCAGAAACATCTGGCGGACAGTCTCAGGCTCCTTTTTAGCAAACTCGCATAAACCGCCGAAAGGCTGTGTATAACTGTCAATAATATTATCCGTACATTTTTTTACCTTGTACAGTGCAGCTGCAAATTCCTGTCCGTGTTTCGTCAGTGCGTCGTCCATGAGGGCGCGGTATTCTTTGGCTATACGCCATTTGTAATTCTCATCGTGCCCAGGACTATTTATGAAAGCAAACTTCTCAATATACCGGCAGAAAATCTCTTGGAGATTGTCCTTGTTCATCTAATGATTCCCCCTATGGCATCATGGTTTAAGATGGCGGCACTGAACGTATCTGATATACATTCTTGCTCATCCAAAGTATATCACAAGTGACTGCATGAGCTACACAGATATTATAATTGATTTTTACAAAAAATTCAATATATTGGTCCTAGATCTGATGGGCGAGCAATCAATATGCGGAAGACATCCACACAAAAGCCCCCCGGACAAAAGAAAAGAGGTTTCCGTTTGGAAACCTCTTTGGCTTTTGCACTGGCTGGGGTGGCTGGATTCGAACCAACGATGACGGAGTCAGAGTCCGTTGCCTTACCGCTTGGCCACACCCCAATGTCCCTGCTGTGCAATCATATTAGCACAACACTTTTCAAATATCAACTCTTTTTAACCCCCGCAGAAAAAAATCCGTTCAAAATCCGCAGGTCTCCGCAAGGCCTCGGGGCGGCCTTCGGACAGGGCGCAGGCCATTTGCTGCCCTGCGTGCAACAAATGAACACACACAGGGCACAAGTGTGTGAATTTCATGAAATCCGGCAAGAGAGGGTCCAGTTTGTTGCTTAAAGCCCCCTTCGGATGATATAATGCGGGCGTAAAGACACAAAGATACGGAGCGGGCGTTATATGAATTACAGACAGGAATCCTTGAAGCTGCATTATGACTGGAAGGGCAAGACGGAAGTTAAGGTGCGCGTGCCCATTACAAACCAGGAGGAACTCTCCCTTGCATACACACCGGGAGTGGCAGAGCCCTGCATGGCTGTGCATGAGGATGTGGAGCGCAGCTTTGACTTAACCCGCCGCTGGAACACGGTTCCCGTCATAACAGACGGCACGGCAGTTTTAGGGCTCGGGGACATAGGTCCGGAGGCAGGCATGCCTGTCATGGAAGGCAAGTGCGCCCTCTTCAAGGAGTTCGGCGGCGTGGATGCATACCCTCTTTGCATACGCTCCAAGGACACAGAGGACATTATAAAGACCATAGAGCTTCTGGCCGGCAGCTGGGGCGGCATAAACCTCGAAGACATCTCGGCTCCCAGGTGCTTTGAGATAGAGCGCCGTCTCAAGGCGGACCTGGATATCCCTGTATTCCATGATGACCAGCACGGCACGGCAATAGTCACCACAGCGGCCCTCATAAACGCCCTTAAGCTGACAGGCAAAAAGGCGCAGAACTTGAAGCTCGTCATAAACGGCGCAGGGGCAGCAGGCATAACCATAGCCAAGTTCCTGCTTGCCTTCGGCGTGCAGGACATAACCGTCTGCAGCTCAAAGGGAATCCTCGTTGAAGGGGACACCAGATTCAATCCTGCGCAGCAGGAGCTTTCCAAGGTAACCAACAGGGCCCATCTGCACGGGACACTGGCAGATGCCATGAAGGGCGCGGATGTCCTCATTGGCGTCTCTGTGGCCAACTGCGTAACCAAGGACATGGTACGCTCCATGGCAGAGCGTCCCATCCTGTTCACCTGCGCGAACCCCGTTCCGGAGATCCTTCCGCAGGATGCCCTGGACGCAGGGGCATACATAGTAGGCACCGGCTCCTCTGAATACAAAAACCAGATAAACAACGTCCTCTGCTTTCCCGGCATATTCCGCGGAGCACTGGATGTCCGTGCAAAGACCATAAACTATGAAATGATGATGGCAGCCTCATACGGCATAGCCTCCGGCATATCCGATTCCGAGCTCTCCACAGAGCACATAATCCCGTATGCCTATGACCACAAGGTCCATGAATCCGTAGCCAAGGCAGTTGCCGAAGCAGCAGTTCGCAGCGGAGTCTCCAAGCTGTATCCGAAGGGATGATTCCATACCCCACAGCAGATAATAATGCTAACACAACATATCCTCTGCATGCCGTTTGTCCGTATCCGGACAGGCGGCATGTTGTTTTGAATGACCTTTGTGTGGGTATTCTTGTGTTAAATCCGTCTGAGAAGTCTTGCGTGCGGGCCGGAGATGTTGTACAATGCAAGTGGAAAGTGGGAAATCCCACAGAGAAACAGGGAAGGGTTAATATAAAGGTTAACATTAAATTTAATATAAAACTTTATATAAAACTTTATATAAACTGCCAGGATTTAATATAAAGCTTAACATTAAACTTTATATTAAGCACAGGGGCTTAATATTAAAGAAGTGCGGTTTAGTGCATATATGAGCGCATTTTTATATAAACCGTATTATTAACATCTGTGCTGGACTTTAATAAAACTTTAATAAAGTTAATATAAAGCCGTGCTGTACGCATAGCCGTACAGAGGCATTATGGGGGGATAATATGAAAGCAGTTAAAAAGTATGTGGCACATCTGGATCACAAGAACAGAACAACGCTCCGCGGGAAGGCATATGAGTATTATGATGCCACAGAGTATGACAACGGCTGCATCATTCTGGTGCCCCGTGCAAATACTCCGGATGACATATCGCCGGAGACACTGGAAGACATGCGCAAGGCTGCGATCTGCAAGGCAGACACTCTGCCGGAGCCTGTAGACCTCTCCAAGCTGTGATATGCAGGCATTAGCATCATGCCGGAATGTTGCCGTACAGAGACATCATGGGGGTATAAGATGGAAACTGTTGAAAAGTATGTGGCGCATCTGGATCATAAGAAAAGAGTAACCCTTCGCGGGGCAGCATATGAGTATTACGAGGTTACGGAATATGACAGCGGCTGCATCCTGCTGGTGCCCCGTGTCCTTGCCGTTCCGGAGGGCATATCTCCGGAGACACTTGCATGCATGGATAAGTGTATGGAGAATTACAAGAAGGGCATAACATTTGAGCCAATAGACTTCTCCAAGTACAACCTCTAGGCCATTGGCCCTGCCAGAATAATACCAGGCCCACACAGGAACAGTACGTATAAGTCCTTGTGCGGGTCATATAGAGGTGCCAGGAATGTGCACCTTTTTGCATGTCCGGCGTACGGATGCATACTTTCTGCATAATTGCATATTTTAATCAAGTATGAACATTTGTTTGTTAGCAGTCCAAATCAAAATAGCAATATATATACTCGTTTTATGCGAAGTTTGTCCAGAAAGTGCGTATTGCATGGATGCATCTGTAAATTTTTATACAGCTGGTTTTATGCACTCCCGTGCGGGTTTGTCCATCAGAAAAGGCGGGCCGGAGTGGCTCGCCTGTGTGGACGTATGGATGGGTGGCAAGGTTTACTTGTTTGTGTTGATGAGGTTGTAGATGCGGTCCGTTTCGCCGAAGACCACCATTGTCTGGCCTTCCTCGAAGACGAAGTCTCCGTTGGGGGCGGCCACGGTGTTCTTGCCCTGGCGGACGAGAAGGATGTTGAGGCGGCCCTGGCCTCTGGGGTTTATCTTTACTATGGACTTCCCTTTCCAGGAAGGGGGCACGGGGACCTCGGTTACGGAGAATTTGTCATCTATCTCCGTGTATTTGAAGGCTTCATAGTCCCTGGTGCCGTTGAGGTTTGTGGCAAGCGCAAGGGCTGCGTCACGGTTGGGGTATACGATGACATCGGCGCCGGTGCGGTTTAAGAACTTCTTCTGTATCTCGGTGCTGGCCTTGGCTATGACCTTCTTGGCCTTCAGCTCCTTGAGATGGTCCGTGATTTCCAGAGAGCTCTGGAAGTCATCCCCTATGGACACTATGCAGGCGTCGAATTTGGGGATGTCAAAGCCCCGGAGGACTTCCATGTTCATGCAGTTGGCGCAGACGGCGTTGGTGAAGTTGGGGGCAAGCTCGTTTATTATGTTCTCGTTCTTGTCCACGACCATGACCTCATCGCCCATTTCCATGAGCTCGTTGCCAAGCAGCTGTCCGAATTTACCAAGACCAATAAGAAGGAAGGATTTCATATAGTTTCTCCGTGAAGCCCCAGGGTTAAGATGCAGGGCCTGCAAAGATTATCCGGCTTGCGGATTAAGCCGCAGGGAATGTCTGTAATATGGAGCCTGTTGTATGGGCCCGGAATAAGGGCCTTGCGCAGGAACAGGCGGCCTGAAGTGGCATGGTCTGTCCGGACGGGGCAAAGGCTGCTTTGGAGAGCAGGACGGTGTGGAGCCCGCACAGAGACAGAGATATTGCCGGAGGGATGTACAGATGCAAACGTGAGACGGGTGCAGTCTCTGGATAGGATAGGAAAGGCCCTTGGACAGTGGCTCAGGTGCCGGAGGGCTTCAGCCAATGAGAAGGGTGTCCAGGGGGTACTTTACGTTGTGGTCGCTCTTTCTGCGGTTGAGGGCATATACTACGGTGAGGATTCCGGCCCTGCCGAAGTACATGAGAATCATTATTATAATGGAGGATACGGTGCCAAGCTCTGCGGTTATGCCTGTTGAGAGGCCTACCGTGCCCATTCCGGATATGCATTCAAATAGGACTGCGGAAAATCCCAGCTCAGGCTGCACGGCGCAGATTATCATGGTGGCCACAAGGACCAGAATGAGGCAGGCGGACATGACGGCAAGTGCCTGCTGCAGAAGGGAGTTGTCCAGGCGCTTGCGGCCTATGTTTATGGCCTTGTCTGAACGGAAGACGGATATCATCCCCATGATTACCACGGCAATTGTGCCAACCTTTATGCCGCCCGCGGTGGAGCCGGAGGCTCCGCCTATGAACATAAGGATCAACGTGAGAAGGTATCCGCTGGCGGAAAGGGTGGCAGGGTCTGTCGTGTAGAAGCCGGCCGTCCTGGGCGTTACGGCGTTGAAGAAGGATGCAAGGAGCTTGTTGCCGAAGTTGTATCCTATGTAGCTCGGATTGTTCCACTCAAACACCATGAACAGGATTGTGGGTATTACTATAAGGGAAAAGGTTGTCCAGAGGACCACCCTGGTGTTCAGCTTGAACTTTCTGTAATGGAACCGGCAGTCTATGACGTCTCCCCATACGCAGAATCCCAAGCCCCCCAGGATAATGAGGGCGGATATCACAAGGACCACCAGGGGGTCCGTGCAGAACTCCGCGAGGGAGGATCCGCCCACTATGCCCATGACGTCAAACCCTGCGTTGCAGAAGGCCGTTACGGAGTGGAAGACGGAGAAATAGATGCCGTTCCCAACCCCGTACAGCGGAATGAAGCGGATGGTTAGAAGCGCAGCCCCTACTATCTCGCATGAGAAGGTGCCAATGAAGACACGCTTCAAAAGTGTCCTTATGCTCGCAAGGCTGCTTCCGCCCATGCTGGTTAAGAAGGCATTGCGGCTGTACATTCCCATGCCCTTGCCAAACATCTGGAACAGCACGGACACGAAGGACATGAATCCCAGGCCTCCTATCTGGACCAGGATCAGAATTACTATCTGCCCGTAGAGCGTCCAGTGCACGCCTGTGTCATACTTCACAAGCCCGGTTACGCATGTAGCGGAAACGGATGTGAACAGGGAGTTTAAGTATGACGTGGACTCGCCCTCTGCCGTGGCAGGCGGCAGAATCAAAAGCACGCTTCCTATTAAGATGACAATTAGGTACCCAATGGCAAGCATCTGCCACGGGGACAGCCTGAATTTACGCCGTTTCATCTGAATTCCCCTGCATTTTAGCACCCAATATATGCATTGTCAAGTTAAAAACTTTCGTAAATCAAGCATATTACGCGCCCAATTGCCCGCTGTACGGTCATTTTGCACAACCGTAACGGTCATATTTCGCGAGATATGCAACACTTTGTTGTTTTTCTCTTGCAGAGCCCTTCCAAAGCCGTTTTCTGCCCTCTCAGGGCCTCCGGAGCCTTGCATTCTGCCCTGGATACAGCCCCGGAGGAAGGATCTGCCTGCGTGCAGGGCAGCATATATGGAGCAGGAGGGGGCACTGCCATGCGGCCGTGCATGCCAGTTCCCTTGAGCCTTGCTCCATGTTCCCTGCACTCTGCAGCTGCACCTTGTGCCACTCATCCTGCCTGTCTCTTGTGTGTATCATCCAGGTTCCTGCCCATGTGGCATATGCGGCCCGGGGGCAGTGCATACAAAGGATGCCCACACAAAAGGACATCATGCAAAGTCTTGCAAAGCCATGCGTGGCTTCTGTTCTGCTCCCCTGGGTCTGCCCTGTATTGCCCTGTCTTAAGATGTGTGCTGCTGGTTTTCCAGGGTATGGAAGTAGATGTACAGAGCGCCGGAATATGTTGCGGAGGCAGCATGGCTGCGTAAATTTTGCCATATATGAAATGTGCTGGGTAGCGTTTGTGCAGAATGCACAAAGAAACGTTATGAATTACGTAAAATACGGGAAAACTTTACCATTTAGGTGTGGAATTTTCGGAGTTTTAAGATAATGTGCGGGCATGGAAGGATGCGTGTATTGCAATGTGTGCGGAAGGTCCGGAATGGTACGTTTAGTACAGAGAGAATATGAGGGATGCTGTCTTCACTTTCTTTGGGCAGGTGCAAAGGTGCAGACATCTGCTATCCTTTATTCCGTACCGGGACCATTCCTGTATATAAAAGGAAGACTGTTTATGAAAAAGATCTTGCGTGTCCTTTCCATTGCAATAATAGCGGGCGTGCTCATATGCCTTGTGCCTCTTTCTGCATGCGGGGCCATTTATATAGACGGGGAGCCCATTGGCCCCGTCTCATATCTGGTATCCTTCAACAGAGGCAATATAGATGATGAGGCAGAGATAGAGGACTGGCCAAAGGCGCAGTCCGTTAATCGAGGCGGGACGGCTGTGAAGCCCGGAACGGACCCATACGCAGAGGGCTGGGTCTTCAACGGCTGGTATGCTGCCAAAGATGCAACGTCCCTCTATGACTTCTCCAGTACGGAGATTATGTCCAACACTGTCATATACGCAGGCTGGACTTTCACAGGCACCACCCCGGACAACCCGTCCCCGGACACCCCGGAGGAACCTGCAGCAACGTATTACACCGTAACCTTCAACTTGGGCAGCATAGATGCAGACATCACCGGCGGGCCTGCATCCGTTACAGTCCGGGTTGCAGAAGGCAGCACGGTCACAGAGCCCGCAGACCCCTCTGCAGAAGGATATACATTCCTTGGATGGTACACTGCGGCAGACGGAGACACAGGCTTCAGCTTCTCCACACAGATAACCAAAGATACAACCATATACGCACACTGGGCAGCAGACAGCACGGATACCCCGGGTGAGCCGGAGGAAGGGACACCTGTTACGGTTGCGCTAAAGCTCCCGGAAGGGTTCTACGTATCAGAAGACTGGAACAGGTCATATACAACAGGGGAAGACCTTGCAGTGCCCGCGGAAGACCAGATAACCAATGAGACAGGGGAGACTCTCAGCTGCTGGTATGTAAAGTATGAAGGCCTCAGCGCCACAGAGGCAATACAGGCAGACCCTGCGGACAGTTCATCCGGGTCCGCAAAGGTCTGGGACAACTGCACGCTCATGCCCTGTTTTGGCTGCGGCATGGACACAGGGTTCAACACAAACGGCACAAGCGGCATAGACAGCGTAAGCAGCAGCTCTGCAACAAGTGAGTGGAGCGTAACCCCTGCGTTCTTTGATGATGACTTCACTGCCGGCAAGCAGGTTAAAAGATATGGCTGCGTATCCGGAGACTGGTTCAGGTTCAGCACGGCATACTCTGTCACCGCGGGGCAGACATACTGCTTCCAGTACAAGCTTGCAAACCGCGGAACGGATGACCTGGACATTACGGTATACCAGGTGCCTTCCGGAACGGATGTAACCGTATCCGGAACCGTAAGCAGGACACTCTCCATTGCAGCAGGGGAGACCAAGACGTTCACTCTCACATTCCCGGATCCCTCAGTCAACGGCAACATCCTGCCAATCTTTTATGTTAACAACACGGAAGCCGTAACAATGAAGCTTGGCATCCGCATAAAGGCCGTGGATGAGCCCAGTGATGAAGTCATAACCACTGTGTCTTCCATAGAGACAGCAGAGAGCGGCTCTCATGATCCCATCTATTACTGGGCCTCGGAGGACAAAGTTCCGTATGACAGCACATACACAACGGATTATGACAGCGGAGCCAGGGCATACAATTACTGCTTCATGACCCCGTATCTTGCCAAGAATCCCACAGGCGGTGCAGTCCTGGTATTTGCTGGCGGCGGGTACAATTACTGCTCCAACTCATACGGCAACAACGGCAAGGACAACAACGGAAGACAGGGAGAGGCTTCTGCCATAGCGGAATGGTACAATGCGGCAGGCATCTCTGTGTTCGTAGTGAATTACAGGACTAAGGCCGTCCTTAACCACAGCGGCATATATCATGAGCTGCTCTCAGACTGCATGAGGGCCATAAGATATCTCAGATACCATGCAGAGGAGTACAGCGTAGACCCGGGCAAGATTGCCGCAATGGGCTATTCTGCAGGCGGCAACATAGCATCCCTGCTCCTTAACAGCTATTCCCGGTACACCATAGATGATACCCTCTCCGGCGGATATGTATCGGATGAGATAGATGAAGTCTCCGCAAAGGCAGACGCTGGGGTGTTTGGATACGGAGTCCTTGGACTGTCCCAAAGCTATGCAGACGGCGGCACATCATCCAGCTTCTCCGGATATGCATCCGTAAGGGAGCAGTACTGCCCGTATCTCAACATAACAGCAGATACGGCACCCTGCTTCATCTGGCAGGAGACCACGGACGGCACTGTAAGCCCTTCATACGCAACAGACTTTGCCGCAGGGCTTGAGACTGCCGGAGTGCAGTATGAGCTGCATCTTTTCAATGACTCATCCCAGGTAACCTCCGGCACATATCTGCACGGCATAGGAGTAGCCCAGGATTACACGCATGCAAAGGTATGGCCCACATATGCCACCAACTTCCTTAAGACCCTTGGATTCTAACGGTCCATATACATCCTGCATGGGACCTTGGACATGACGCATATGCTTCCTTGCAGACATTCCAGGATATCATAGGCCCGTACAGGTCCCCTGAGGCGTATAAACCCTCTTCATTAACACTACAAGGGTGTTCCGGAACAGCCGGAGCACCCCTGTCTTCTATATACAGCCCATATATGAATCACCCTTGCATACAGCCGGTATATTCTCCAGACGGTACGTATATCCCGGCATTATAGCAAGCAGGATATCCACGCAAGGAAAGCAAGGGGAAGACATATGCAGTGTTGGAGCCATATGCTTCCGTACCAGTACCCGGACACGTATATGGCAAGAGCCCCTCGTATGGGGACTTGGATCCATTCATATCCTCTGCGGGCATTGCATGGAAATACACCTGTCTGTCACACAGACGGCAGATATACTGCACAGCGGCCCTCTTTTGTGCATTATCCAAGGGCCAATATGAAATTTTGGAGAAATGAAAATTTTGCTTGCTTTTTAGGGGTGGGTATGGTATAGTTTGGATAACAACTTCAGACAGGTATAATGCGTAGATGCGGAATAGTAGCGCAGAGGCCGGATTCAGAGAGCTGCCGGGCGGTGTGAGGCAGCGGAGGAGTCTGTGTGAACTCGCCGCGGAGCAGTGCAGGTGAACGGGTGCCTTGGGGCACAGTAGTCTGCAACGGTCTCCCGCCGTATAACGGACAAGGGCTTGTCAGAGCCCGGATGAGGCAGCCGTATATGTGCATATATGTGCGCATATGGCTGTGAAGAAGAGTGGTACCACGCTGGATGTCAAGGCGTCTCTTTGTATGAAGAGATGTCTCTTTTTATATAAAGGAAGGGACACGCGCGGAACACAAATGTACAGAAGCAGGAAACAGTAAACAGGACAGCAAGAAAGAGAGAGTATGCGGAATGCGCAAGCGCAGGCAGGCATATGAAAGGAGAGGATTATGCGCAACGTTAGCAAGTATCAGAGACAGTATTTCATGCCCCCGGAGAGATGCATGGACTGGGCGGAGAAGGATTATATAGACCATGCCCCCGTATGGTGCTCCGTGGATTTAAGGGACGGAAACCAGAGCCTCGTGGAGCCTATGTCAGAGGACACCAAGATAGAGTTCTTCAAGTTCCTTGTAGAGCTCGGCTTCAAGGAGATAGAGGTAGGTTTCCCGGCGGCAAGCGAGACGGAATACAACTTCTTAAGGGCCTTGATAGACCAGGACCTTGTCCCGGATGATGTAACCATCCAGGTTTTGACGCAGGCCAGGGAGCACATTATAAGGAAGACCTTTGAGGCCGTGAAGGGCCTCAGGAACGTCATCGTGCACGTGTACAACTCAACGTCCCTTGCACAGCGTGAACAAGTGTTTAAAAAGGACAAAGAGGCCATAAAGCAGATTGCCGTGGACGGCGCAAAGCTCCTTAAAGAGCTTACAGAAGAGGCAGGGGAGAAGTACAGGTTTGAGTACTCCCCGGAGTCCTTTACGGGCACGGAGCCGGAGTATGCCCTTGAGGTATGCAATGCAGTGCTGGATGTGTGGCAGCCCACGGCAGACAGGAAGGCCGTCATTAACCTTCCGGCTACGGTGGAGAATGCCCAGCCCCATGTGTACGCGCAGCAGATAGAGTACATGCATAAGCACTTGAAGTACAGGGAGAATGTGGTCATATCCCTTCATCCCCACAATGACAGAGGCTGCGGAGTAGCTGCAACAGAGGCGGCACTTCTGGCCGGCGCGGACAGGGTGGAGTGCACTCTGTTCGGCAACGGTGAAAGGACGGGCAACGTGGATGTGGTAACCCTTGCGGGCAACATGTTCTCGCAGGGCGTGGATCCGCAGCTTAACTTTGAGAACATGCCGTACATCTGCTCCATGTACAAAATGCTCACAGGCATGCCCATAAGCCCCAGGCAGCCGTATGCAGGGGAGCTGGTTTTCGCTGCATTCTCCGGCTCGCATCAGGATGCCATTGCCAAGGGCATGGAGTGGCGTGAGACACATAATCCGGACAAGTGGACGGTGCCGTACCTGCCCATAGACCCAAGGGATGTAGGCCGCGAGTATGACTCGGATGTCATCCGCATAAACTCCCAGTCCGGCAAGGGCGGCGTAGGATACGTCTTAAAGACCGTATACGGCATCCAGATGCCCCGCAAGATGAAGGAAGTCATGGGATACACTGCAAAGCATGTCTCAGACGTGGAGCACAAGGAGCTCAAGCCGGATGAACTGTACAAGGTCTTCGAGGATGCTTTCATCCATGCCCGCAATGTCTTTGACATCACAGCCTGCCACTTCAGGCAGATAAACGGCATAGAAGCCACGGTAACCATATACCAGGACGGCAAGGAGCAGACCGTTGTTGCCACAGGCAACGGCCGTTTGGATGCCATTTCCAACGCTATAAAGCAGCATTTCCACTTGGACTACGTCTTAAGTGGCTATGAGCAGCATGCCCTCTCCTCCACATCCCGCTCCAGGGCAATGTCATACGTCTCCGTAACCTCGGACAACAAGGAGTGCTGGGGCGCAGGACTGGATGAGGATATCATAAAGAGCAGTTACAAGGCCCTCGTGTCTGCAGTAAACAACCTCATGACAGACAAGGGTCACATCTAATCCTTAATTCTGCGGGCACCCATACAGACAGATGCCGTTCTCCTATAGAGACAGCCTCTTAACCATATGCAGAAACGCATGCCGGGCAATTGTCTTAGGACAAGACACCCGGCTTTTTTCATGCATAGAAATCCACACAAAGGACATCTGTCATATAATAACAGACAACAGATGTATCAGACTGTTGCAAGGCTCCCGGCTTTGACGGCTCTTTCATTACGGACATGGTATCCAACTCTGCAGAGTACATGGTATACTATGACGGCATAATAAACGGCACCAGCATATACCTCACCACATCCGGCTCTTCTTCAGACCTGGATGCATACCAGGAAGACCTTATGTTCTGCAGCGCCATGCGTGAGGCATGCCACAGAATCCTGTACGCCGTATGCAATTACAGCGCAGCAATGAACGGCATCTCCTCCAGCACAAAGCTTGTAAGCGTAACACCCTGGTGGCAGATCTTAATCCTTGTCCTGGAGATTGCTGCCCTCGTCTTCGCAGTTGCCTCTGTGGCAGTATACGTAGTGGCAATTGTCTTCAGCCGCAGGAAGCCCCAAGACGGCACAGACACCAAATAACACCCCTCACGGGACACTAACCGGACAGGCCCGTAACGGGCCTCCTGCCGGCTATACAACTAATGCAGCTTAGCTCCAGCTTCAAAATATAACTTCACAATAAGCCGTTGGCAGCATCTGTCTGTCAGCGGCTTATATCTCATAGCATTTATCTTTCATACACACAACCACGCAGAACCCGGGCATCATGTTCATACTCTCCAGTGTGTCTCCGGAAAGCCTGGAGAGGACCTCTCCAGGCATCTGCGCAAGGGACTGTTTTCCCCGCAAAACAGACTAAGGGCCGCATCTAATCCTTCCTTGCGGAACCTATGCAAGGCAAAGCCATGCATGCCTGCCAGCAAGACGGGCATGCATATGCAATGGATATCCACAAGAGGGAAGCCAATGCTTCCCTTGGATACAAAGAGATATATGGTGTATGAGCAGGAGCACATGCACACATGCCAGGCCGGGGACACTTGCCCCGGCCTTTTGCATACGTTGCATTGCCGCACATACAGGTCCGTATGCAATGCATTTGGAGGGGAGAGTTGGTATAAGAAATACTTATAGCGTCTCATTAAAAAATTTGCGCTTGGGCAGTTGACTTTTGTAAACGGCTAGTATACAATTAAACCTGTTACACCGCAGAGGCGTTTGAAATTAATACAGCTATACATAAAACAGCCTGGCAAGGCTTTGGAGCATGCAAGTGCAAGGGGCCAATACCGGATGGTTTAAGTGGATCCGTTTAATCATATGATGCCGGAATACAGCAATAATGCGTGCATTTGCCAGCGGCAGGCATTCTGCACGTATCCGCACAGCTGATCCGGAAATCTTCACTCGTCCTCTGTGAGAAAGCTCGCGGAGGTTTTTTGTTATATATAAGTACAAGTACAGTAATATAATGTAATGCATGCAGCCTGCTGTATAATGCAGATGCATATGCGGCAGGAAAATGCAGCAGCAGGAGCGGCACCACATCCGGAAGCAGGCAGTGCATCCTGCCTGCAGAAGGACCGGTGCAGGGCATGCACAGAAGGCACTGCGTGTATACAGTGCCAAAGACAATATCAAAGCAGCAGCGGATTCCTTGTGCCCATAATACATATATGGTGCCAAAGGCCTGGAATGCCGGGGCTGCACTCCGGTACGCATATCATAACAGCTGTAATGGTGTGGCAGACAGAACGGCTGCATGATATGCATGAAGGAGATACCGTCCGGTATATATACACATATACAGGCACCTGCCTGCAGCAAGTATTATGCAGGCGTGCACAATACATGGATATGTCTCTATGCATGGCATCTCATATATAACAGTCCAGATCCGGCATGCAGGGATGCTTGCATAACAGCCAGACCGGGCATACAGACACAAGGGAAGGCAATATGCTGCACAGCAAGGCAAAGCAAGCGTCATACGGCACAAGGGGGAGTTGCCGGAAAGACCAGTGCAAAGCCTGCAAGGCACACATGCCTTTCTGCGTGGAGTATATGAGATGAAGCATTAAGACACAACATATACAGATCTGCGTGCGTATATGGCACCACATCTGCCTGTCCGTACCGGACAGGCAGGGAATGCATGCAGTAATTGCCACAGGCATACGGCTTTGCGGATGTTATCTCCAGGGCCATACATACAAACACACCAATACTCTTTTCTTTGTATTGCACATTAAGATGCTGCGCTGCTGCACACATACTGCCGGCAGCATGGTGTCTGCTTAGTTCATCTTCCGTAAAACCCGGAATGCCGGCGCCCTTTTCAAGTACATAACCCCTTTTTCCGGCAAAAATCCCTGGGCACTCCTGAAACCGGTGCTGTACAGGTGTCCTTTATGACCATGTCATATGTCTCAGTGCTGCTTGGCAACAAAGAGTGCTGTCGGGTGTATATACGCGTATATGCGGTATGGAGACTGTGAGAGCCGGGGGACGGGCTGGAAGAAGCCCGGATATATTCTGCAGGGACAAAGGGCTTGTGTGTCTGCTTTGGATGCAGCAGAAGTGGATATATGTGGTGTGGCAGATATAAGCCCACACGTACAGTACATAGTACATAATGCATTCATGATGCATGTGCATGCATGAATGAATGACATGCATTGCAGGAAGGCATATGCATGGTATGCATACATAGAAGAACAGTAACATGATTATGCCCACACACAGAAAGAATCTGGAAAGGAACAGAACAGGGACAGGACCGGAACAGAACGGGTGTTGGCCATGGCAGAACGGGTACATGCAGAAGGCATGCCTTGCAGTGCAGGATGCTGTATATGCCTTGGATATGAGCACATATACTGTGGCAGTGCATATGCAATGTACGAACGGACAATGTGGTGTACACAGGTATCCTGGTGTATATGTTATTGCGGGATTGTATTGCAGGGGGAGACAGTGATACAATACATGTATATGGTACATGTTGCATATATAGCCTGTATGATATATAGCCCGTAATAATGCACATATGTGGAAGGCTGGAAGTATGCAGCAGGAAGATAAGGGGGCATTTTATGGAGAGAGCAGAAGACATAAAGGAAGAGGTGTCCAAGTCCAGGGAAACAGAAGATACGGCAAAAGACGTACAGCAGGACAACCCTTCTGTACCGGATGCAGCGGTTGCGGAAGGGGATACGGCAACGGAAGTGAAGTCAGAGGACGTACAGCAGGATGATGCAAATGACGTTAAGCAGAATAGTGCAAAAAACGTAATCCGTGTTCCTGTTCCAGATGTAACCGTTCCGGACTGGAACGAGGCAAGCTGGGAAGCGGTATTGCAGCTGAAAGGGATTGCAGAAGGAATCTCTTCCTGGGATAGTGCACAGGCGGTGGAGATTGCAGGAAGAATTGGAAGCGGAAAGACTACAGTAATACAGAGGCTCATGGAGGACCTTAAGGGCAGCCAGCCGGAGTCCTGCGTGGTTATATACTTTAATGCCTCAATAGAAGGAGATTATGACAAGTCTGTTGTGGCACTGCTTGCAAGCATCTGCCATGGCTTTGAAGAGTTTGGCAACAGGGATTGCAATGCGGAGGCATATAACAAAGCCAGGGAAGCCATACGGCGCAAAAAGATACGCACGGACTGGAAAAAGGTTGGCCTGGGGATAGCGGAGACAACACTTAAGGTCTTGGAGAAGCTGGACATCCCTGTGCTTTCCACCGTGGCATACGTTGTAGATCTGCTTCTTCCGTTCACCAAGGGGACAGTGAACGGCATTAAGAAGAAAAAGACAGACGGCATTAAAGACAATGATGTCATGAAGGAGTATGAATCATATGGGTTCAGAACCAGTTCGTATTTTGTGTGTATCCTAACAGCGGCTTTCAGATTATCCGGCACCAGACACTTGGGAACTGCCCCATAATACTCTAATGCGTTTACAACTCCGGTAATAAAATTCGGCAGCGTCTCATCCTTAAATG
>JAJPYR010000057.1 GCA_021204825.1 Clostridia bacterium
TTAATTGTGCCCCGGACTGCAGATATAGCCCGCTGAAGACGTTATGAGGTGTCTTTCAAAGCCTTTTTGAAGCACACAGGGGCTTGTGAAAGCGTCTGCAGGCCCTGCAGGGGGAGATTGAGGCGTTTGCCGTATTTCTGGCACATATGAGAGTATTTTTGCAAAAAAGCATGAAAATGGACAAAATTTAAGAAAATGTTGCGGATTTGTGAACTTTTATATGGTGCACATAGCAAAAAATATGCATATATTGTTTCCAAATAGTCATTTTGCAATTGACTGTTCCCTTGTTCGGGCTTTATAATAAGGCACAATCAGGATTGTGCGAAGAGCATGTGCTTTCAGTTGCGGCAAATTTTGAAAGAGGTTTGTTGGGTTGTTTGAGTTGCTTGCAGATGCGGGGCTGTTCCTCGATACGGACTACGTGATGCCGGAAGGCTGGTGGGCCATTGTCGGAATATGCGGAGGCATAGTGCTGCCCCTCATCGTTTTTGCTGTCGTATTCCTGTGCTCTGTTCTGCCGAAATGGCGCAGGGCGGCAAAAGAAGCTTCCGCAGAGCATGTGCAGGCCGCGGTTCTCCGGGAGGCTGGCGTAAATCATGGCATATCTAAGGACGATTCACTCAGTGGTGTGATGAGAGACGATTCAGGAGAGATTATGGACGTACCCCATGGTGCAGGGGAAGGCGCGTCCGGGGAATATGAAAAAAAACAAGGGGATTGTAAAAGTATGGCTGAAGAAGATATTGCTGATGCAGAGGAGATGGAAGACGAGAGACTGGACAGAAGCTTCACCGCCCGCCTCATACTCGCGGATGATGATATCAAAGACTGGTATTCTCAGATAAAGAACGCCGCTCTTTCATTCAGGGGAGCAAAGGCCAGCATGGCCTGGAAGCAGGAGAAGCTGCGCTGCGGAAGGAAGCAGATCGGAAAGCTCCTTATACGCGGCAAGGTGCTTTGCCTGTACCTTAACTTGACAATGGATGACATCAAGGACTGCAGGACCAATTACAGGGTGGAGGACATGTCCGGCAAGGCCATCAATGCCGCAACGCCTCTCATGTACCGCATAAAGAATCCCTTAAGAGTGCGCCATGCAATAGAGCTCATAGATATGGTCGGCGAAAAGCTCGGCCTCGTGAAGGCCAAGAGATTCCAGCCCAAAGACTATGCGTCGGATTTTGCCTCAAAGACAGAGGAGGAGCTTATAGAGTGCGGCCTTATCCGCACGGCTCCCCAGACCCATTATGACACATTCACTCCTGCAAAGGAGTGAGTTCCCGTAGACGGAAACTGAACATACACTCAAACCCCGCCGGCAGAAATCCCGCGGGATTTCTGTTGTGCAGGACCGCAGAAAACGGCCTGCGCAGTGCCCTCCCGGCACCTGGATGCCGGCTTGGATGCCAGACCGGATCTGTCTCTGCGGATTTGTGCATACTGCATAAAAATGTGCTCTGCACTTCGGGGGCCTTTGTCCCTGTGCGTGGCGCATGCATGCGGGCGCATATAATAAGGCACAGGGGATTTGTGCATATATAAGGCACTTTTGTGCAACGCAGAGGCGCCGGAAATATAAGTATTTATTATAGCTGAAGGGTTGACAACGAAAAAAACGGGAATTATAATCTTTGCAGAATTTAATCAAACCGTTGAGGCAAGGTAGTAGCTTACTGGTACGGATGTTCAGAGATTGTGCGATGGTGTGATGCACGGGATCCGATGTAGGTGAATGGGTTGCTGAGGGCGGCCGTGAACAGAGATTATTAGCGGCTGACGGGGCCTTCCCGTTACAGAAGGAGAGTATGCAGGTACTCGTTAATGAAGGCAGCAGGAATGCTGTGAATTTGGGTGGCAACACGGAGTCATATTTCGTCCCAAGCGAAATACGGCTCTTTTTGTTTTTTTCCGGGAACGGACTTAAGGGCCGTAAAGGGGAAGGACAGAAGCGGAGCCGGCAAATGGAATCTGACTCTCTGTGAGAGAGGCTGAGGAGCCCGGAGGCTTGCGGTAGGCGGACGGGCAATAAATTACAGGAGGACATCAATATGTCAGAAAAAACCATACCGTACAAAATGTATTTGACCGAAAAGGAGATGCCCTCTGAGTGGCTCAACCTCAAGGCTTTCATGAAGGAGCAGCATGAGCCGTTCCTCAACCCCGCAAACGGGCAGCCCTGCCCCCCTGAGATGCTCGAGGCCGTGTTCTGCAAGGAATGTGTGGCTCAGGAGCTCAACAAGACGGACAAGTACATTGAGATACCCGAAGGCATCAGGTCCTTCTACAGGACGTTCAGGCCTTCACCGCTCGTAAGGGCTTACTTCCTTGAGGAGCAGCTTCAGACGCCCGCCCACATCTACTACAAGTTCGAGGGCAACAACACGTCCGGCTCCCACAAGCTCAACAGTGCAGCCGCACAGGCATATTATGCAAAGCAGCAGGGACTGACATCTGTCACGACAGAGACAGGCGCAGGACAGTGGGGCACGGCGCTTGCAATGGCATGCGCATTCTACGGCCTGGACCTCAACGTGTACATGGTCAAGGCTTCATTTGAGCAGAAGCCGTACAGAAAGGAAGTCATGAGGACATACGGCGCCAACGTAATCGCGTCCCCTTCAGACACAACCGAGGCCGGCAGAAAGCTTCTTGCAGAGTTCCCCGGAACAGGCGGCTCCCTCGGATGCGCTATAGGCGAAGCGGTTGAGAAGGCTCTCACCACTCCCAACTGCCGTTACGTGCTTGGCTCCGTTCTGGACCACGTTCTTCTTCACCAGTCCATAATAGGCCTGGAGTGCAAGGCCGTTCTGGACAAGTATGACGTACAGCCGGATATGGTTATAGGCTGCATAGGCGGCGGCTCCAACTTCGGCGGCCTCATGGCACCCTATATGGCAGAGAAGCTCGAAGGAAAGAACAACATAGACTTCGTAGGCGTTGAGCCTGCATCCTGCCCTTCCATGACACGCGGCAAGTATGCATATGACTTCTGCGACAGCGCCAAGATCACACCCCTTGCAAAGATGTACACCCTTGGCTCAGACTTCATGCCTTCCCCGGACCATGCAGGCGGCCTGAGATACCACGGCATGAGCCCCGTTCTTTCCAAGCTGTATCATGACGGCTACATGAGAGCCATCGCCGTTCCCCAGACGGAAGTCTTTGCCGCAGCCGTTCAGTTCGCACGCTGCGAAGGCATCCTTCCCGCACCGGAGTCCTCACACGCAATCAAGGCCGCTATGGATGAGGCCATCAAGTGCCGTGAAACCGGCGAGGCAAAGAACATTCTCTTCGGTCTTACCGGAACCGGATACTTCGACCTTGCTGCATACAAGCAGTTCAACGAAGGCACTCTTTCCAGCCGCATCCCCACAGACGAGGATCTTGCAAAGGGCTTCGC
>JAJPYR010000002.1 GCA_021204825.1 Clostridia bacterium
CCATCTATATGTTGCTATTTTTTTTGTTAGTGAAGTGACTTTGCGATTGCCGTCAGAAAATACTGACGGACAATTTTTGCCGTCAGTTTCCACCAAGCAAAAGGCCGCACAAAGCGGCCTCCGTATATTGCTGGTTTACTGTGCGGACCTGTCTCAAGGAGTTACATGGACATGCCGCCGTCCACTGCAAGCACCTGGCCCGTTATATACCCGCTGTCCTCTGATACGAGGAAGGATACGGCCCTTGCCACATCTTCAGGGGTGCCGAAGTGGCCTACTGGTATCTGTGCGGCCGCCTTCTCACGGAGCTCTGCGGACATGGCCCTGGTCATATCCGTATCTATGAACCCGGGAGCTATAGCGTTCACAGTGATGTTCCTCCCTGCCATTTCACGGGCCACGGCCTTGGTGAAGCCTATTATGCCTGCCTTGGATGCGCTGTAATTGGCCTGCCCCGCATTGCCCATTATGCCGGAGATGGATGATATGTTGACTATCCTTCCAATGCGGCGCTTAACCATCTGGCGTATTACGGCCTTGGTGCAGTAATAGGTGCCGAAGAGGTTCACCCGCATGACGTCCTCAAAGTCCTTTGGTTTCATCATCATAAGAAGGCCGTCCCTTGTAATGCCTGCGTTGTTCACAAGGATGTCTATCCTTCCCAGCCTTGCAAGGATGCCGTCCACGGCCTCCTTCACCTGCGTCTCATCATCCACAGAGAATGGCACTGCCTCCGCCTCTCCTCCGGCTTGGCGTATCTCCTCCGCTGCAGCTTCCGCAGCATCTGCATGTGCGGAACAGTTAAGCACCACATAAATGCCGTCTCCGGCAAGCTCTTGTGCTATGGCCTTGCCTATTCCCCTGCTGGCTCCCGTTACCAGCGCCACTCTCTTCTCCAACATGTCTCCACCTATCTGTACTGCCGTACCTGCAGGCACGCACCTTCAAATGAGGCACTTATGCCAGCTTGTATGAGTTAGTGTTCTCATCATAATGATAACCGGCAGAGGCCAGCTTGGCCTCCATCTCATCCAGGTCTGCATCCAGGTCCTCGCAGAGGTCCTGCGGGGATGAGTACCTGTCCCTCAGGTACATGTTGACCATGGATACCAGTATATGAACATCTTCCGGAAACGTCATAATCCCTCTCCCAAAGCGCCTGCATGCATCTTTTCCGTGCACATATGCAGTTTTGCAGGCCCCTTAAGCCGCTTTCACCGGCGCCTCACGCCGCCTTCGCGGCCTGTTATAAGATTACAGCACGGCGGAAAAAATTGCAATATCCAAAAGGGTATGGTACAATGAAATCATGAACGGAAAGACAGTGGTTGTTGGAATGAGCGGCGGCGTGGACAGCTCCGTGGCGGCGCTCCTTCTCAAGCAGCAGGGATACAACGTAATAGGCCTCTTCATGCACAACTGGGAAGAGGCGGACCCAAACGGAGCCTGCACCGCAGAAGAAGACTTCGCGGACGTCCGCCGTGTCTGCGACACCCTGGCCATTCCGTATTACAGCGTCAACTTCGCAGAAGAGTACATGGAGCGCGTCTTCACGCACTTCCTTGAGGAGTATTCCGCCGGCCGCACACCCAACCCGGACGTCCTCTGCAACAGGGAAATAAAGTTCGGCCCCTTCCGTGAGTACGCCTTACGGCTTGGCGCAGACTATATAGCCACCGGCCATTACTGCGGCATCTCGCACGAGGGCAGGCACAACAACCTTTTAAAGTGCAGGGACACGTCCAAGGACCAGACGTACTTTTTAAACCAGGTCCTCGAGGCGCAGCTGGACAACGTTCTGTTCCCCCTGCAGGACCTAATGAAGTCTGAGGTCCGTGACATAGCCGCGCGGCACGGCCTTGCCACAGCAGAAAAGAAGGGCTCCACAGGCATATGCTTCATAGGGGAGCGCAAGTTCCGTACCTTCCTACAGACCTATCTCCCTGCCCAGCCCGGCAGGATAATGTCCCTGGACGGAGAAGTTGTTGGCGAGCACATAGGCCTCATGTACTACACCTTAGGCCAGCGCCGCGGCCTGCAGCTTGGCGGCAAGCATGGCGAAGAGGGACGCTGGTTCGTGGTTTCCAAGGATCTCAAGGACAACATCCTGTACGTCTCCCACGGGGATGAGGGCCCCCTCTACTCCAAGTCCTGCCTTGTTACCGGCCTCAACTGGATTGGCGAAGCACCTGAGATACCTGCCTCTGTGAACACCAGTCCTTCCGCTAAGCGTTACGGAGCCAAGTTCCGATACCGCCAGCCGGACCAGAGAGTCTGCCTTTCCACAGCAGAGAACGGGGTGCTTGTAACCTATGACGAGCCCCAGAGAGCTGTGACCGAAGGGCAGTACGCTGTCTTCTATGACGGCAACAGGTGCCTTGGCGGAGGGGTAATAACGGAAGTGTACAAGTAACTTCCACTCTTAAAGTGCTTATATCCCGCTTAAAAAGCCTCATGCAATGAATGCATGGGGCTTTGTTGTTGTGCTGTATTGGCTCCTATTTGTATCCAAGCTATATAGTTTACCACAGGATAAACTCTGCCTGAAGAGGAGTAAGATTAGCATATTCTTCATCACTGATGCTTTTGAATTTGACTTCTCCCCACCTGCTTTTCAAGTATTCCTTGAAATTGGAACAATTATTTGCCCTTTCCTCTCTGAAAAATGCGGCAATCCAATCTGCTATCTTTAAATAGCTGGATATGAGATTATGCTCGGGATCATATTTGTTATCGTAATCCATATTGCTCCATCCGCCGCTATTGGGATTTGCATTATGAACCTCTTTAACTTCCAAAAGTCTTTTTGAGTCATCTATAACACGGTTGCCCTCTTTGTCATTTAGCTTGGGCATTTTCTTATAGCCAGTGCATTGTTTAAACTGACATTTTACCCATGTGAGAATTATGGCATCCAAGGGCATATGGCAATACTTAAACCGGACTTCATCCTCTTATAACACCCCGGTTTTGGAGAAATCTACGATATGTGAAAAGAAGCTGCACGTATTATAGGCTTTTTAATGGACACTCTGTAGATTATCTGCCTGTGGGGCTTCCCTGCCGGAGGATTAGTACTCGGACAGGTCTATGCGGGCCACCTTGCCCCAGGAGGGTGTTATGTGCTCATTGCAGATGAGCCAGATTACAGGGATGCCGCCGGCGACGGATTCGTCCGGGATGGGGGCGTAGCCGTCCGTGAGGATTATGATGCTCACAGGGGGGTCGGACATCTTGTTGAGGGCGTAGTCGAAGATTATGCCGAAGTCCGTTCCTCCTCCCCCTCTGGGGGTTATGCGCATGAGAGATGATACATCATCGAAGGGTACGGGCGGGGTAACGGCGGCGTCAAAAAAACCCAGCTGTCCCTGGAGCTTGCCGTCAAACTGCTCCAAGGCGCCTTTTACCTCGGAGTAGGCCGCATCCAAGAGCTTATTGGAGATGGAGCCGGAGGCATCTATCATGAACAGCACGTCCCTCACGTAGTAGTCCCTGTCGTTATAGTCCGGCAGGAAGAAGGGGCCGTCAAAGCGCCTGTCCGGAGGCATGAAGGTGTAGTCGCAGATCTCTTCCTGCAGGAAGTCGTTCAGCATCACGCGCCAGTCAATGCGGGGCCTGCGGATTTCTTCTATAAGCCTTTCAACGCCAAGGGGCACGGTGCCCCTGCTGCTTCCGCCGTACTCACGCGCCTTGGCCGCCTCCGCTGCGTCCATGACGTAGTTCTGCCACTTGTCATCATCATATGAGGAGCCGCCTGCCTCTCCCCATCCGGTGTGGTCATCAAAGCGTCCGTTGCCGGACCCGGAGCTGTCTTTGCCATCGCCGTCAGAGCCGCCTTCTCCACTGGAATCACTGTCACCGCCTTCGCCGGGGTCATTGGAGTCGTTGGCTTTGGAGCTGGAATTGCCCTGGCCCCTGCCCTTGTCCTTCCCTTTGGAGGAGCCTTTGGAAGAGCCGCCCTGGGATTTTGAGCTGCTGCCGGAGCCGGAGGATGTGCCGGCGCCTGTTGTCATGCTGGGGGACTGGGTCTGCTGCGAGGCCTTTTTGAGAAGGTCGTAGACCTGCTCCGCGGTGTATTTGCAGCCTTCGTCCCCAGAGGGCGTGAGATGCGGGATGTCATGGATTACAGGCCCCTGGGGGATTATGCCGCAGGATGTCATAATGTTGGAGTTCACAACGATGTCACAGGCAAGGTCATAGAGCCTTGCGTCCCTGTCACTGGCGCGGGATGCGTGCCGCAGGGCAAGGTGCATTACCTCGTGCATCATGACAAAGTCCAGCTCACTGTCCGTGAGGGACTTGAGATAGTCCGGGGAGACAACAACCTTTTTGGGCGTGCAGGATATGGACCTGCAGGCAGGATTCAGGGCTATGTCCATGTGCGAAAGCAGGATGCCGTAGAAGCCGAAGCTGCACATGACGCGCATCCTGGACTGCAGCACCCGCCTTGCTATTGCCTGTATGTCATACTGTTCCATTCAAGAGCCTTCCTTTCTCCCTGTACCAGCGCATGAACTCCGGCACGGACATGAGCTTCTTTTTGTAATCCTGGTCAAAGGACATGTAATCCTTGAGAAGGAGAACGCTGTAGTCTGCAGGGAAGTGTGAATCCGCGTATGAGATGGATGCCGCTATCTCCCTGAGGCTGTTCCTGTGGTCCCTGGCGTAGGATGTCATTGCGGACGTGAGGGCGTACAGGGCATCCGGACGGGTGGGAGCCTTGGGGCTTTTGCCCTTGAAGATGTCCTCTGTATTGGGCAGGTCCGAGTATATCTCGCACCAGGTGCGGAATTCTGCTGCCATGCCGTTGCCTATGAGGCCGGCTATGAGCGGGTACAGGGTGTCCATGTCCGCATCTATGCTGTTCAAGACATCGCTTACCCTCTCCCAGGCACGGGGCGTGGCAAATGCCATGTCCTCTGCACCTGGATTGAAGCGGGAGAGATGGTCCGGGCGGAATGAAAGGAAGCCGATGACCTTGTAGTTTATTGCCTTCTTTACCGCCCACTCTCTCCAGCTTGAGAAGTCTGTCTCTATGGTTATGTGCAGGAGCCTGTTGGCAAGCGCTTTGGGCATCCTGTATGCCACGGACTTGTCCGTGACCCTGTTGCCGGCGGCTATGACAATGCAGTTGTCCGGGAGCTTGTGCTCCCCCACTGTCCTGTCCAGGGTTATCTGGTACCCTGCGGCCTGCACTGACTGCGGGGCAGAGGTTATCTCATCCAGGAAGAGGATGTTGACCACGTCCGCAGACTCATCCATCTGGAAGATCTTGGGGCGGAGCCATACGGCAAGCGTCTTGTCTTCATTGGCCGTCGGAATGCCGCGCAAGTCTATGGGGTTGAAAAGGAGCAGGCGCACGTCCGTTATGCAGACGGTTTTGCCTGTGGACTCCTCTATCTTAGAGGCTATCTGCCTTACGGCCTGGGACTTGCCCACGCCGGGAGCTCCCCACAGCATGACAGAGGGGAAGGTCTTTATGATTCCCTTCTTCACAACCTGCGCATATGCGCCGCTTAAGGTGTCCACGGCCCTGGTGACCGTCATGGAAGGCACGTCCGCGTACTTTATATCTTCGTTCATATTCTCACCCCCGTAAGTTTCACCGGCTCCAGGGCCGGTCCTGTGTCTGTATGTCATCCGGCGCCAAAGCCGGACTTTTTGTGCTGTCTGTATGCAGCCCGGCCGTTTCCGGCCGGATGCTGGATGTCTGTGATGTGCGTGCCGGCCCCGGGGCCGGCCTGTATGGCTATTCTGTGATGCCGAGCTTTTTGTCCAGCTTCTCCAGTGCAGCCTTGACGGCAGCGACCTGCTCATCATAGCCGGAGTCCTTTGCAAGCTCCCTGTCCAGCTCCTTAAGTGTCTTGGAGTATGCAGCCGCCTTCTCGTTGAACTTCTGCAATGTTTTGTCCAGTCCGTCCAGGAGGTTGTCTATCCTTGAAAGGTACCCCTTGTCCTTGTCCCCGAGCTCCGCGGTGTACTGCCCGGCGCGCTTGAGGCGCACGTACGGCCGTGTTGTGTTCATGGCTGCGGGACGGTATATGGCAAAGCCCATGTACGTGCAGATGTATTCATCATGGGAGTCAAAGTCATATGAGGAGATGGCTGCATGTATCTGCTCACGGACTTTTTTGCGCTTTGCAAGGAGCTTCTGCTCCCTCTTGCGGAAGGCCTCGTCCCTTGCCTTCTCCTCCGCGGAAAGGGTCCTGCCTGCTTTGAGACGCGCTGCCCTGTCCTCTGCAGGCTGGTCTTCCGGATCTTCTGCATCCGCAGGGGATTCAGGGGCGGATGCACCCGCCGCCTTGGCCTTTTCACGCTTCTCTGCGCGCCACTGCTCCAAATCTTGGTCCAGAGCCTTCTGGGAGCGGTACCAGGCGAGGTCCTCACTGCAGTCTGAGGCACACTGCTTTGCCTCTGAAATCTTGTCCGGAAGCTGCGCCTGCAGCTGCTTCATGCGCAGGCGGTCCTCCATGTCCTTGCGCTGCAGGGTTAAAAGGCGGGTGAGTTCATTGGCAGTCTGGACACGCTCCTTAAGAAGCGGGTTGCCAATGGCAAGGGCCTTTACCTCTGCGTAATCCAGGACTGCGTCCTTTATGTCCCCGCCGCTGCGCTCCGAGTAGGACCCGGACAGAAGGTCTGAGATGAACCTCTGCTTGGTCTCCAGAAGCTGCCAGGAATAGGCATCAAAGGAGCCCTCAGTTATATAGCGGTATATGTACACCTTCTCATTGGTGTTGCCGGGGCGCAGGATTCTGCCCTGGCGCTGCACCATGTCCGCGGGCCGCCAGGGGATGTCTATGTGGTGCAGGGCAATGAGCTTGTCCTGCACGTTCATGCCAAGTCCCATCTTAAAGGTGGAGCCTATAAGAACGCGTATTTTGCCGGAGCGCATGTTCTCAAAGAGCTTCGTGCGGACCGCCTCCGTCTGGGCGTCATGGATGTACGCTATCTCATTCCTGGGAATTCCCTTGTTTACAAGAAGGGTGCAGAGCTCATCATAGATGTTGAACTTGTCCTTTGGCGTGGAAGTGTCACAGAAGACGAGCTGCGTGCCCTTGAAGCCATTGCTCTGCAGATATACGTAATACACGTTCTCCGCGCACTCTGCCACTTTGGACCACTGGGGGACGCCTGCCTCCGGCTTCACGAGCCTTAAGTCCAGGGCCGCCTTCCTTCCGTCTGTTGTGATCTTGAGCATGTTGTCCGCATGCCTGTCCACGCCGCCTGCGCGCACCTTGTCCGCACGCTCTGAGATGGTGTGAAGGTAGTCATTGAACTCCGGAGTCTTGCGTATGAGGCAGTCTGTGTAGCCGTCCGTTGCAGGAACGCCGTCGCTTGCGTCCATCTGGTGGAAGTCCGCTATGGAGGCAAGAAGGGAAGTGAGCTCCGGCAGGTTGTGGAAGCTTGCGAACCTGGTGGCAAGCCTGTACCCTGACGTGTCCACGTCTATCTCAAAGTCCGTGACCTTTTCGCCGAACATGGCCACCCAGCTGTCAAAGTTCTGCAGATCCAGCAGGGCAAGCTCACCGCCCTGGAGATACTTCTGCATGACAAACACGTCCGTTACGGAGTTGGTTATGGGCGTTCCTGTGGCCATGACCACTCCGCCTCCGTCATTGTCCTTCTGCACTATGCAGACTTTCTTGTACATATCCTCGCACTTTTTGGACCCGGAGGGGTTTATGCCAAGCACCCTGTCCACGTTGGTCTCTATGGGCAGGTTCTTGAAGTTGTGCGCCTCATCCACAAAGAGGCGCGTCACACCCAGGTCCTCAAAGTATATCTCTGTCTCATCCCTTTCCTTGCTGTCCCTGTCATACTCCAGCTTCTTGAGCCTTTTCTCCAGGACAGTCTGGCGGTAACGGAGCCTCTGCGTGGCCTTCTGCTTTCCCGCCTTCTTCATCTTTTCCAGCTCATCCCGGCACTCCTCTATCTCATGCTCTATGGAGACGGGGATCCTCGTGAAGCTGCTGTACGGGATTATTATGGCGTCATAGTCTTCATCCCGCATCTTCTGCATGGTGTCATGCTTTTTTGCGGGTGTGAAGTCCTTCGTGTCCGCAACCAGCAGGCTTGCCTGCGGATAGAGAGCTCTGAACATGTCCGCCCACTGACCCAAGATGTTGTTGGGCACCACGTACATGTTCTTTGAAGAGAGGCCCATGCGCTTCATCTCCATGCCCGCTGCGGCCATGATGTATGTCTTGCCGGCGCCCACTTCGTGAGCAAGGAGCGTGTTGGGGGTGAAGATGATTCTTGCCACTGCATCCTTCTGGTACTTGTACAAACTGAAGCCCTCTGCCATGCCGGGAAACTGCAGGAAGGAGCCGTCAAAGGTGCGCTTGCGCACGCATGAGTACTGGGATTCGTATATCTCTTCAAGGCGCGCGGCCCTGTCCTTGTCTTTCCACACCCACTTGGAGAACTTGTCCTGGATAAGTTTCTGCTTCTCCATGGCGGCCACCGTCTCCGCCTTGTTGAGCACTGTGGCCTTCCCGGTCTTGTTGATGTCCACGCGGATGACGTCATACACCGCGGCGCTCTTCATGTTGAGCGTCCTCTCCAGAATGTCCAGGGCGTCCAGCCTGCCCGTGCCGTACGTCTCACGCAGCTTTACGGAAGACCCGCCGCAGCTGTAATACAGATAGCGGTTCGTTATCTCCCAGGCTCCAGTATATGCATCCCTTTTCACTCCGCAGCCCTTTGCCTTCTTGGGACGGCCCAGAAGGTATGACATGAAGTCATATATGACGTCTTCCGGAACCCACGGAGAGCCTAAAGCAACGTATATGTCCCCTTTGGACAGCTTCTCCGGCATAACGGCCTCCAGGGCCTCTATGTTGCGGGCGAAATAGCCGCCCATCCTTTCATTCGCTTCCTTTGCAGCCTTGAGCTTCCTTACAAGGTTCCCGGACAGATATTCATCCGCCGTCTCCCAGCCCTTGTAAAAGCACTCATCCCAGACTTCCGGATTCTGGTATATGCTGCCCCTGAGCTCCGTTATGACTGTCCTGTAATCCAGGTCCGTAATCTGCGATATGTACTCTATATCCACACGGCCAAGATTGGACAGGGACAGTATGAGCCCGTCTGCAGGGCTGTCTGCATGCACCCCTTCCGCCCTCGAGTCCGTGGCGTACAGGTTCACAAGGTCCAGGGGCATCTCCATGTCCGTTATGGACTGCATGCGCTTCTGCTCCTCTTCCTGCCTCTGCTGCTCCTTGCGGTATTCCTCTATGCGCTTTGCGCGCTCCTCCTCCTCCCTTTCCTTCTGCAGGCGGAGCTGCTCTTCCTGCTCCCTCTCTTCCCTCTCTTTGCGCAGCGCCAGAAGCCTCTGCAGAGCATCCCGGACAGTGTCCTCTATCTCCTCCGACTGTGTTTTTCCTGTATGAGAATCCGCGGGGCTCACCTGCGCCCCGTCTCCGTCTGCATAAAAGTCTTCATCATCGTCCCAGTATGTCCATTCCGTATCTTCCGCCCAGACATCATCATACGGATCCGGGTCTGAAAACATCCTCTCCTGGCCGTAACCGTATCTGTTCATATCCTTCGGATACTCTCCTGCACGTCTTCCCATATATGACTGCACCCCTGAAAATTCCCTTGAAGGATGACATATCCTTCAACGTACTAAAGTATACTCTTCTCAAAGAGGTCTGTCCATATGTGGCACCCCCTTTCTTGTTAATGTTCGTTTACATCTTTTTCATATATGAAAAAAGCCGCCTCTGCCGTGCTTCCATCTGTTGTCCAAATTCCGTTTTTGATTATGAATTTGCTTGTTTTGTGTACATATTCTGCTGTTTTGTATGCAATGCAACAGAGATTTCCGAAGGGCGGCTTCCGGCTTGCGCTGTGCCCATGGCGGGGTTACGGGCCTGAACGGCGCCTGTACGCAGATTTTTATAATACCATCTGTTATTTTATTATTTAGCCGCAAAAAAAGGGCCGCATGCGCTGCGGCTCCCTGTGTTTTCATATGGATGGCGGTTTTCTGTGTCTGCTACAGGTCCAGGCTGTATTTGTACATGTCTGACTTTGGGATGCCGCGGTCCTTTGCGGCCTGCTTTACGGCGTCCTTCTTGTCCATGCCCTGATCCATGTAATGCCGGATATGCTCTTCCTCCGGAAGCCTGTTCAAGGGATTCTCCTCCGGACGTGTAAGCCCCTCCACCACCACAACAAACTCCCCTCTGGGCTCCTGCGTGAAACCTTGGGAAAGGGTGAAGGGGATGGATTCCTCATGTATCTTGGTTATTTCACGGACGGCGCAGGCATTGCGCTCCCCGAAGGTCTCATACATGGCCTGGATGTCCTTCTGCATATCCTGCGGGGCTATGTAGAATATGAGAGTGCCTTCAAATGAGGCGTACCTGGAAAGAAGCTCCGCGCGGTCCTTTGCCTTGTCCGGCAGGAAGCCTATGAAGGCGAACCGGTCTGCGGGGAAGGCAGAAAGGATGAGTGCAGACAGGGCGGCGTTGGCGCCCGGGATGACTGTGTACGGGATGCCTGCGGCCTTTAGGGCGCGGCACACTATGTTGCCGGGGTCTGAGATGACGGGCATGCCGGCATCCGAGACTATGGCAACCTCTTTGCCCTCCCGTGCTGCAGCCGCAATCTTCTCTGCCGCCTCCGTTTCGTTGAACTTATGACAGCTTAAAAGGGGCTTCCTGATGTCATACGCATTTAGAAGCTTCAAGGTGTGCCGGGTGTCCTCGCAGAAGATGACGTCCGCGGATTTGAGGGTCTCTATGGCCCTGTATGTTATGTCTTTTAGGTTCCCTATAGGCGTTGCTACAAAATAGACCATATGGTGCCTTGGTGTGGGTACGGATGTTGTGCGTGTGCCCCGATAAAGGGCGTTTTAAGTGATATGCGGGGTGTGCTGCTCTGCGGCTTACATGCCGCCGTATGACCTGTCATTGACGGCCACGGGAAGAACGTCCACCCCCGGTTTTCCGCCGTATACGGCCTCTGCCATAATTAAGTACGGCTTGGCCCCCGGGGTTCCGCTTATGTACTGGATGCGCTTGGGCTCCAGCTGGTGTGCCTTGAGGGTGTACATGAGCTCTGCGCTGCGGTCTGCGCGGTTTATGATGGCCAGCCTTCCGCCGTACTTGAGCTTGCGCTGGGCAGCGGCTATGATCTCCTCCAGTGTTATGGTAATCTCCTTGCGGCAGACTGCGCGTTCATATGAGACGTTCTCAAAGCCGCCCGTCTCATACGGAGGGTTGCAAAGTATCAGCGAGAAGAAACCGTCATACTCTTTGCCTATGTCCTGCACACGGGTGCACTCTATCCTGCACTGGAAGCCGTCCATTAAGGCGGTGCGCCTTGCCATGTCTGCAAGGGATTCCTGCATCTCGAAAAGCGTGAGGCTCTTTATGCCGGGGTTTAAGCACAGGAAATGGAAGCCTACCACGCCGCAGCCTGCACAAAAGTCCGCGACATTGTCCCCGGACTTGGCCCTGGCAAAGCGTGAGAGCATGATGCTGTCTGACGTGAACCGGTACAGGGAGGCGTTCTGTATTATTTTCTTGTCTTCAAAGAAGGGCTCTATCTCCTCTCCTTCCTTTAAAATGACGTCCACAGCGGCCTCCCGGATGCCTGTCCTTTTGTCTTCCTGTGCGGGCAGCAAGTGTGTAAATGCGGGGCGTTTTGCCCCTTAAGGGCCTGTATTGCGGGCAAGAAAAAAGCGGAGGGCTTGCTCCGCTTTCCCGTCTATGTCTGAATTAGTCTGCAGCTTTGATAGCGCCGGTGGGGCAAGCGTCCTCGCATGCGCAGCAGTCTATGCATACGTCTGCGTCTACAACGTACTTGTCCGGACCTTCAGAGATAGCGCCTACAGGGCAAGTAGCAGCGCAGGATCCGCAGCTGATGCACTCGTCTGATATAGCATGTGCCATTGAAGTCATCCTCCGTCTTTAATTGGTCGTTTAGGGAGATTATAACACGGCTTTTGTGTTATGTAAAGACAGAACAGCCCAAATTTCACTAATTTTGTGCCGTCTCAGAAGGAGCCTGGTTCCCCCCTTCCGCCTTGGGCCCGCTGCTGCCGGAATGCTTCTTTTTGTTCCTGGGCTTGCCGTTTTGCTGCTGCCCGGAAGCATTGCCCTGTCCCTGGGCCTGTTCCCCCTGCGAGGCCTGCTTCTGCTGCGACTTTTTGGGAGCATTGGGGTTGCCGCCGTTATTGCCGTTCTGCCCGCTGCCCTGGCCCCTGTTCTTTTTCCTGGGAGCCTGGCCGCCCTGGGGCTGGGGCTGTCCGTTCTGCTGGCCGCCGAACTGCCCATTGTTCTGCCTGGATCTGGACTGGCCTCCCTGTCTGGGAGCCTTCTGCCCCTGCTGTCCGGACTCTCCGCTTCCGGCCTGGGCCTGCTTCGGCTCTCCGGAAGTGTTCTGCGGCTGCTTCTGCTTTTTTGGCTGGTTCTGGCCGCCCTGTTTTGGCTGGCTGCCGCCCTGTCTGGGTGCTCCCTGCCTGGGGCCGTTCTGTTTGGGTGCCTGGGCTTCCTGCGCGGTGTCCTGCCTTGGAATCTGTCCCTGGGGCTGGGGCTGGCTGCCCTTCTGCTTTTTCCTGCCTCCGGCCTTTGCGGGAGCGGGGGCAGGGGATTCCGCAGCTGTGCCTGCGGCTTCAGCAGCCTCTGCGGCTGCGGCTGCGGCGGCCGCCTGCTTCTGCTTGGTGCTCATGTGGGCATACGGCGCGGGAGTCTTGCCCTGGGGCTTTTTCTTCTTCTTTTTCTTCTCTTTCTTGGGTGCGGGAGCAGGCTCCTCTTCCGGAGGGAACTCCTCATCCGCGAGAACCTCTTCCGCCTCCGGCTCATACGGCTCCTCATGCACATGAAGGTCCTCTGTGTGGTCTTCATGAACCTCCGGCTCCTCATCCAGGGTGTCAAAGTAGCCGTCCGCCCCGTCAAACTGGATGTCTTTTACGGAATAGGACTTGTATGTGCAAAGGTCCTTGGCCTTGTCCTCTATGCGGACGGATACCTCAAGCTTGAGCATGTTGAGGCTGTTTACGGTTCCCTCTCCGTCCGGCGTGGTTACCACGGAGCCAACCTTGGGCATGTGCTGGCAGGCATCGGCATAGTAATCGTTTTCGTATGCAAGACAGCACATAAGTCGGCCGCAAAGACCGGATATCTTGGTGGGATTGAGGGAAAGACCCTGGTTTTTGGCCATCTTGATGGACACTTTTTTAAGGTCCGTGACGCACCTTGCGCAGCAGCACTCGCGGCCGCAGGGCGCCAGGCCTCCGTACAGCTTTATCTCATCCCTTATGCCTATCTGCCTGAGCTCTATTCTCATGCGGAAGATGCCGGACAGGTTCTTTACAAGGTCTCTGAAATCCACACGCTGAGGGGCGGAGTAGTAGAAGATCACCTTGGTGCCGTCAAAGGCGAATTCGCAGTCCAGAAGCTTCATGTCCAGGCCGAACTTCTCAATCCTTTCACGCACAATCTGCATGGCCTCGTCCTTTCTGGCGAGATTGGCCTGGTACTTTTCAGTATCTTCCGGCGTTGCAGACCTCATGACCGTCCTCAGAGGCTTGACTATCATGCTGTCATCCACAAAGGTCCTGGGCAGGGTTATGGTGGCATACTCCACTCCCCTTGAGGTCTCTACTATGACGCCGTCTCCCTTTGCGTACTCCACGCCTTCCTCCGGCCCGAAATAGTACACCTTGCCGCCTTCCTTGAAAGCCACGCCTATGATCTCTGTAAGCTTTCTGCCGTTCTCGTCCACAGCGCCGGAGTCCTCTGCTTCAGCATCCGCTTCAGCTTCATCCTCTGCTTCTGCTTCGGTTCCGGCTTTCTTTTCCTCTGCGGCGTCTGTGGTTTCCGCAGCCGCGGCTGCATCCGGAAGAGCCGTTGCCTCCGTGCCGGCCTCCGTTTTCGTTCCGGCAGCGGCCTCCGCTGTTGATTCCGCTGCTGCAGGCGCCTCTGCGTCTGATGCAGGCACTGCCTCAGCAGGCGCTTCCGCAGCTGTATCCGCCGCCGTTCCGGGTGCTGTATCCGTCACTTCTGTATCTTCAGTTGCTGTTGTCTCTTCATCAGCCATTCCGGCCTCCTTTCGCCCTGCACCGCCTGTACAGAGCCGCTCATCTGTTCCCTTATCCTCTCCGGGAACGTCTGTCTATGTTCATGCGGCCATATATAGCCGCTTGCATGCTGCTTTGTGTGTTTTCCGCAGGGCAGATTGCCGGCCTGCAGGTCCTGGCTGTACAGGATTTGGTTATGCCTTCTTTTTAAGGACCTTGCCTGCAGGGCCGCAGGATGCCACGCCCAACATGAAGTCATACAGGAGCGCGGGGAAATATGCGTTGAAGCGCACGTCCGCAGAGGCGTCATCTATGCGCTCCAGGGCATATATGAGTGCCCTTTCGTTCCATACGCCTGCTATGGGGCCTTCGCCCTTCAGGGCCGCAAAGTACAGGCGCTGCATCTCGGACAGGAGCTCCTTCCTGTATTTGATGTCCCCGTACTTGTTGATTGTGGCCGTTATGTCGCCCACTTTGGTCACGCGGCAGATGGCCAGTGCCGCCTCCGCCACATCATTGTACCAGTCCCCTTTGAGAATGCCCTGCGCAAGGCCAAGGCACCCGCCGCAGTGCTTTGCGGCATACCTGTTGCGCTCATTGTGCCCCTCGCGCTCCAGGGTCTCATATATCTCATCCTCTGTGAATGGCGGTATGGTGAGAGCCTTCACGCGTGAGCGGACTGTGGGAAGCATGGAGGCCACGGATGTGAGCCCCAGGAGAAAATAAGAGCCTTCCGGGGGTTCCTCAAGGGTCTTCAGAAGCTTGTTCTGCACTATCTGGGACGCATTCTCAAAGTTGCAGAAGGCATACAGTTTTTTGTACCCTTCAACAGGGCGCAGGTAGCTGTCATCTATGATGTCCGTGACTCCGTCCGCAGTGATTTTCTTGCCTTCATCCGGATACAGCCTGAAATCCGGATAGCTTCCGTTCATTATCCTGTGCGCCACGGTGCTCCCCTCAGGGGCTCCGAAGAACTCCATGCCGAAGAGCCTCAGGGCCGCACGCAGGTTTGCGTCATCGTCAAACTGCAGCATATACGAATGGGAAAGCCTGTCCGCCTTCCTGTCACCGGAAAAGATAGCGTATGCCGTTGTGCTCCGTATAAGCTGCTCCATTTTCTTCCCCTGCCCTTGCAAAGGGCTCCGTCTGTCGGTTTGTGTGTTTCTTTGTGCCGCCTTTTAGGGCGCTTTATATGGCACTTATGCAGCTTTATTAGGGCTGCAGAGAGCCAAGGGCAAGGGTGTCAGATTATGCCGCGCTCCTTTAAGATGGCGCGGATCTTGTCCTGTGTCTCGTACTTGGTTCCGGAGCAGTCCACGGCCACAAAGCGGGCGGGGAAGCGGTCCTCGAGTATCTTGTACCCTTCATACACCTTCTGGTGGAACTCTATGCCCTCCTGCTCTATCCTGTCCCCCTTGTCAGCACCGTGCTTGCGCTCAAAGGCCTGGACGGGGTTGATGTCCATGAACAGCGTAAGGTCCGGCTGGTACTCCATTGCCGTGGCGTTTATCTTCTCTATGTAATCCATCCCCAGGCCCCTTGCATGGCCCTGGTATGCAAAGGATGAATCCACATACCTGTCACAAAGGACCAGCTTGCCTGCCTCCAGTGCGGGGATTATGACCTGCTTTAAGTGCTGTATCCTGGACGCTGCGTACAGGAGCGCCTCGCACTCCGGGCTCATCTTCTCCGCATACTGCCCGTTGAGAATGATTCTGCGGATGTCTTCCGAGATTGTGCTGCCGCCCGGCTCCCGGGTGAAGAGAAAGTCTGTCCCCTGCTCTTCAAGGTATGCGGAAAGAAGCCTTGTCTGTGTGCTCTTGCCGGAGCCTTCGCATCCTTCCAGTGAAACGAACTTCCCTTTCATCCTGTCCTCCTGTGTGGTTTGCATTGGGCCTGCCGGCGGCGTGAAAGCCGCATGCAGTCATGCGTCATAAGTGTCTTTTTTCTTGCCTTTGTGCGGAAGTTATTATACAGAGTGTATGTTATCCTGCTTTTTATGCAGGGAATATTATACAAAGTGTCTGTTATCTGCCGCCGTAGGGGATGTTATGCAACAGAATGCCTGTTATATGGCATTAAGGCTTCTTTACCACAAGTATGCGGCCGTGCACGAGGCCGAAGGTGTTCTGGGCGCGGGAGAAGATCCTGATGTGCTGTTTGGTGATCTTTTCCCCGGCAATGACCAGAGGGATGCAGGGGGGCATGAGGCCGGCGTTGGTGGCTGCCATGCGGCCTTCCGCCTTCTCCAAAAGGACGTACTCGCTGGGGCGCTTTACTGCATACTGGAAGCTGTATGTGCGGGCCACGGGCTCCATGACGGGCTTCTCTTCATACGTGCCCTTGAGTTTCTTGTTGGAAAGGATTTTGGCAAGCTGCGCCTTGAGCTTTGTGAGGTCCTTGGCTGTTACCACGGGGGAGAGATAGAAGAGAAGGTATCTGCCGTCTGAAAGCTCCGGATATATGCCCTTCTTTTCCA
>JAJPYR010000069.1 GCA_021204825.1 Clostridia bacterium
CTTACACTGTTCCCAAGCAAAAGCAAAAGGACCACACGCCATATGTGATCCTTTTTGTCAGTATGATATGCAGTTATACAACACTATGTCTTATATCTCGATGCCACCTTGGATTATGAAGCGCCTCAGCAGGCTATCAAACAGGCTCCTTGCCCTGATTTTGGACATCTTTCCATCGCTGTGGGCCTTGAAGTATTCATACTGCAGCTGGGGGTCAGCCGTCTCCCTGAGTTTGTCGAATCTGGAGAACTCATTGATGTTGCTTTCGTTCAGATGAAGGTTAACCAAATCCCGGAGCTTGTCTTCATCAACCCCGAACGTTTCTGCAAAACGGTGAACCTGGTTGTCCTTTTCCTTGCGCATATACTCCGTCACATAATCACGGAAGGTCTTCCCCTCTTCGGGTATCAGAGTGCCGGCAAGAACCTCGTTGATGAAGAGATCCGCATAGACCTGCAACTCTTCCGGCAGCAAAGCGAATGACTTGTACAGATCTTGAAGTGCTGTATCAGTCTTCTCCTTATCAGCAGCGGAACGGCTCAGCTTCAAATACTTGTCAAACCTGCTGTTGATGTATGCATCATCTATTTTTCCGGTCTGAATCTCCGTTATATGCGGGTCAAGATCAAAGGGCTCTTCTTCATAATCAGTACCGCCGCTATAGCTGAACAGCTCTCTATAACGCTGGAGCAGTATGTGATATGTGTTTTCTGTCAAAAGTGCCGTTTCGTTCTCATATACGGAATTTTGCCATGAGAATCCCTGGACCATAACCATCTCAAGCGTCTGGTTCAGCTGGTTAAATAACTGAGCAAACTTTGCTCGCACCGCATTGTCTTCCGGCAGCCGTGAGAAGTTCTCAATCCCCTCCCGCTTAAACAGATTCTCAATTTCGCCGTATATGCCATTCAGTTTGGCAAGGTTCTTGCCGAGCTTGTCCACAAAAACCATGTACTCCTTGTCACCGGAGTAAAGCTTTACTGCCTCATCTATGTAGCGCTTCATTGTATGGGGCTTCCTGTAGTAGTATATCAGCCCTACCGGCTTGTCCGGCCCGAAAATGCGGTTGGTCCTTGAGAATGCCTGAATGATATTCTCCTGTTTCATGACCTTGTCCATGTACAGGACGTTGACCCATTTGGAATCAAAACCGGTCAGCATCTGGTCCACAACAATCAGCATATCTAGCCTTTTCGAAGGCTCTTTTTCTATACCTTTGTAAGCCTTATCGTGAGACAAGCGGAGAGAAATGTCCTTCTTCATGTCCTTGTAGGTGGCCAGGGTAAACTTGCAGTCGTATCTGCGGTTGTAATCTTCTATTACCTCAACAATGCCGTCTATCTTCTCAATGTTCTCGGAACTGTTGTCATCTGAGGGGTCTACCAGCACCGAGCAAGCTATCTCAGGAGCACTTTCTTTGAATTTTCTGTAGTAGTTGATGGCTTCCCTTATGCTGCTTGTGGCGAACAAAGCATGGAACGTGTTGGAGTGGCTTACCCTTGTAAAGTTGCTTTTGATTTTATTGACAACGGAGTCTATATGCCTGTCAAGCTCATATTGTGAGTTGGGCAAATCATCTTCCGCACCCTTCACATAAGCGCCTGAGCCATCGTAGTACCCTGCCATCGGCAGGGCATTCAGTCTCTTATAGTAATCCTTCAGTCTTTCCGGGTCTCCCTTTATATCCTCCATGCTGGATATGTTCATTTTCTTACATACTATGGCATCCTTGACTTCATTATCATCGTATGTCACAACCATATAGGGGTCAAAAGCAAGGACATTCCTGTCCCTTATGCCGTCTCCGATAGTATAACGGTGCAGCTCATTGCCGAAGACATCTGATGAAGTACAGCCCTTCTTGCTGTTCTCTTCCTGGATAGGCGTCCCGGAAAAGCCAAAGAATATGGCATACGGGAACGTTTCCTTGATGCTGTGCATCATTGTGCCGAAGGTGTCCCTGTGGCATTCATCTACGATAAAAGCAATACGCTTGCGGTTTATCTCCTCAAGGTCTCTCTGTATCCGTATTCCTCCGTCTTCACGCACCCTGTCCATCTTCTGAATGGACGTGACAATCAGTGAATCCGAGGGGGCAGAACTCTTCAGACGCGTAATCAGCACCCCTGTGTTTTCTGTATTCTGGACAATGTCTTCCTCTCCGGCAAAATACTTGTAATGCTCAAAGGACTGAACATCCAGCTCAATCCTGTCCACAAGAAAGATTACCTTGTCTACATACTGAGATTTTGATATGAGATCCGCTGCTTTAAAGCTTGTCAGAGTCTTTCCGCTGCCGGTTGTATGCCATATGTAGCCGCCTCGCTGATCCCTCTCATTCCACCTGTCCTTGCGTTTTATGACCACATTGGCAATAGCTGTAACGGCATAATACTGATATGATCTCAGTACCTTAAGAGTGCCGTCCCTGCCGTCCGCCACAGTAAAGAAGCCTATCATCCTGTGGGCCATCGGGATAGACAGGACGTCTCTTGTGAAATCGCTCCAGTTCTTTACGGGGATGTTGTCAATGTCTCCCCAGTGGAAATAGAAGTTCGGATTGAACTTGCCGTCCGGGCCTGGATTGGTGAAATAGACAGCATCCTCCGGTGACATGGCAACAAAAATCTGTACAAGCGAGAAAATACCGCTGTACACGCCCTCTTTTGAATACTTCTCAAGCTGGTTCCAGGCCTGGCTGATTGGCACACCGCTCCTTTTGAGCTCTATGTGGAAAACAGGCATACCGTTTATGAGCAGCATGATGTCCCCGCGGCGGTCTGGACGCACCGGGGATGCTGTCTTGAAAACCGGCTGCTCAGCAATCTGATAGCAGCTTCTGCCGCTTGCTATCTCCAGGCGGTCATATATGTGCAGGCTGACTTCCTTTCCAAGGTGCAGGACATCATCCGGATTGTCTCTTTTTATGGAAACAGTCTTCCCGTTGATGAATGCATTGAGCTTGTACGGGGTGCGAAGCTTTGCGATCTGCTCTAGAATCTGAGCCATCTCCGTATCCGTGAGAGGATAATCTCCGAGCTTATCTACATCACGATTGTTCTTATACAGGATGCTGGCCCAATTTTGGATGAGCTCTTCCTCTGTGGGATATTTCAGAACATTCTTTGTATCCCAGCCGCATTCTCCAAGAAGGGTGACAAAGTCCCTTTCAAATGTCGATTCTGAATTGTATACCATTTCCGTCTATCCTTCTCTACTAAATGGCTCAAATAAACATCTTCTCAAGCAGTGCTTTCTTGATGTTTTTGTACTTTTCTAGCGCACGCTGATGAAGGGTGA
>JAJPYR010000085.1 GCA_021204825.1 Clostridia bacterium
AGACCTATATAGAGTGTGCGAGAGACCGGCTCGATGACCACACAGCAACCTGCCAGCTTTGGAAAGGTGCTAACGCCGTGAACTATGGGTAATATGATTCCTTCAGATGCATACGCCCCTCCTCTCGCGGAAGGGCGTTTTTCTATACTGAGCTTTGAGTTGCAATGAAAAAGGCGGCAGGCGGCCGCGGAAAAGGACACATATGAAGAAGTTTTTTACAAGTGAGAGCGTGACGGAAGGGCATCCGGACAAGGTCTGCGACCAGATATCCGATGCCATTCTGGACGAGATCTTAAAGAAGGACCCGGATGCAAGGTGCGCCGTGGAGTGCTGCGCGGCGTTTGACAGGATTATGCTTATGGGCGAGGTCACAGCCAATGCGGATGTGGACTATGAGGCCATTGCCCGCGGGATAATTAAGAAGATAGGCTATACGGACCCGGAGAGCACATTCTCATATGACACATGCAAGATTATCAACGCCATACACGGACAGAGCCCGGACATTGCCCAGGGCGTGAACGGCGTGGATTATGATGACATAGGGGCAGGCGACCAGGGCATGATGTTCGGGTACGCATGCAGCGAGACAGAAAACCTTATGCCTCTCCCCATAACCCTTGCCCACGAGATAGCCCACAGGCTTGCCTCTGCAAGGCGCCACGGCGACATCCCCTACCTCCGTCCGGACGGCAAGACACAGGTAACTGTGGAATATGACGGCAAGAGGGCGGCAAGAATAGACACCGTAGTGCTTTCCACACAGCACGCAGAAGGCATCCCCCAGGAGAGAATTCATGAGGACATGAAGAAGCTCATCCTGTCAGAGATACCTTCCAATATGCTGGATGACAGGACCAAGTACTTCATCAACCCCACAGGCAACTTCGTAATCGGAGGCCCTGAGGGAGACTCCGGCCTCACCGGCCGCAAGATAATCGTGGACACGTACGGCGGCAGGTGCCCTCACGGCGGCGGCGCCTTCTCCGGCAAGGATGCCACCAAGGTGGACCGCTCCGCAGCATACATGGCCCGCTACATCTGCAAGAACCTTGTGGCCGCAGGCATCTGCACGGAGATAGAGCTCCAGGTTGCGTACGCGATAGGCGTTGCACGCCCTGTCTCTGTCTACGTGGACACCTTCGGCACCGGCAGGCTCCATGATGACACAATCGCGGACATAATCTGCCGGGAGTTTGACCTCCGCCCGGGCGCCATAATAGACACACTCGGCCTCAAGAGGCCCATATTCCTGCAGACCGCAGTGTACGGGCACTTCGGCAAGCCTGACCTTCCGTGGGAGCAGACAGACCGCGCGGAAGGCCTCAGGAAGTACCTTCCTTAAGGGTAAGTCCGCGGGAGCCGTAAACGGCAAAACGGAATACTTATGACGGCTTAAAGGGAGAAGCGGACGGTTTATAACCGCCCGCTTCTCGTTGGACAAATTCAGCTGTGTAATCTTGTTTGAAAGGAGTTCAAAGGAACTCCACGGACCCGTCTTCCAGGCGGTATACGGCGCCTATGACGTCCACTCCGGGAAGAGCTGCCTGTATCTTGCGCACGCTGTTTTCAACGTTGAGGCAGCTGGCCCTGTATCCGTCCGTCTCACTTCCTATGGCGGCCCGGATCTTGTCTGTAAGGGTCTTAATGAAGCCGTGAGGGGCGTCATGGATGGCCGCGTCTACGGCTCCGCAGTTTGTATGCCCAAGGACTACGGTAAGCGGAGTGCCAAGATGAGCGCTGGCATACTCTATGCTCCCAAGCGTGTGGTCCCCCACCACGTTTCCGGCCACACGTATCACGAACAGGTCCCCTAGGTCTGCGGAAAAGATGCTCTCCGGAACGACACGGGAATCGGAGCACGTGAGTATCACGGCGTACGGATGCTGCCCGGCAAGCAGGGCCTGCCTTAAGGCGGGAGATATGTCTCCGGTGTTTACAGGCGCCAAAAGGAACTTCCTGTTCCCTTCTTTAAGGCGCTCCAGTGACTCCTCTGCGGCTGTGGTCATTGCTGTATTCCCCCTTCTGGTCTTTAAAATGATATGCCGGCTCCGGATAAGAAGGGCCGGCGCTGTTTTGTGATTCAGTATGCCCTGGCAATTATTACGGCCTTTTCTGCCTTCTCTCCGCAGACTATGCACTTGTCCGCGGTTTCGCTGTCTAAGATGATGCGTATGGTTGCGGCAAGCTTTTCCTTCACTGCGTCCTCGCACTTGCGGCATCCGCACCAGCCCGCTTTAACGAAGTTCCCTGCATCCAGGTCTTTGGAAAGGTCTTCCATGTTGTCCGCCCATGTGGTGCGGGCCTCGCGGCGCTCGCGGGCAGACTCCAGCATGTCTTTCTGGATGGCGGAAAGTGCCGCCTGCACTTCATCCTCTATGTCCTCTAAGGCCACGGGCTCCTTGGTGAGCTTGTCCCTGCGGAAGAACAGGGCCTTGCCCTCTTCTATGTCCCTGGGTCCTAACTCTATGCGTAAGGGAACACCCTTCATCTCCCACTCATTGAATTTCCAGCCGGTGCTGTTGTCCGTGTCATCCAATTTAACGCGAATGCCCTTTGCGGCAAGCTTTGCCTCTATGTCTTTGCAGACATCCATAACGCCTGGCTTGCGGGCTGCTATGGGCACAATGACAACCTGTATGGGCGCCACAACAGGAGGGAGCACCAGGCCCCTTTCATCCCCGTGGGTCATTATGATGCCGCCTATAAGCCTGGTGGAGACGCCCCAGCTCGTTGTATATGCGTACTTCTGCACGCCGTCTGCATCCAGATACTTGATGTCGAACGCCTTCGCAAAGTTCTGCCCGAGGTAATGGGACGTGCCTGCCTGCAGGCTCTTGCCGTCCTTCATCATGGCTTCCATGCCGTACGTGGCCTCTGCGCCCGCAAACTTCTCCTTGTCCGTCTTGCGGCCTGTGATGACGGGCATTGCAAGGCAGTCCTCGGCAACCTCTTTGTATATGGCAAGCATGCGCATGGTCTCGGCCTCAGCCTCCTCCTCCGTTGCATGAGCCGTGTGGCCTTCCTGCCAGAGGAACTCTGAGGTCCTTAAGAAAGGACGGGTTGTCTTTTCCCAGCGCATTACGTTGCACCACTGGTTCATGAGAATGGGCAAATCGCGGTATGACTGCAGCCATTTGGAGTACATGGTGCCTATTATGGTCTCGGACGTGGGGCGTATTACGAGGGGTTCCGCAAGCTCTTCGCCGCCGGCATGAGTGACAACGGCAAGCTCCGGAGAGAAGCCTTCCACATGCTCCGCCTCTTTGGTAAAGTAACTCATGGGAATAAGGAGCGGGAAGTATGCGTTCTGGTGCCCTGTGGCCTTGAAACGCTTGTCCAGCTCCGCCTGTATGTTCTCCCAGATGGCATATCCGTACGGCTTTATGACCATGGTGCCCTTCACGGGTCCGTAATCCACAAGCCCGGTTTTTATAACCACATCCGTGTACCACTGGGGGAAGTTGGTCTCTATGTCCGCAATCTGCTCCACGAAATTCTGCTGCTTTGCCATATATGCTCCTGCGTGCTCTGCACTGTTCTTGGATACTTTGGATTATATCATACCGGTACGGAAAATACAAACCTTTTTGCGCGCCCGCAAAGCCATATTGTGCAGGACATATTGTGCAAGGCCATATTGTGCAAGACATATTGTGCAAGGCCATATTGTGCAGGGCCATGTTGTGCAGGGCCATGTTGTGCAGGGCCATGTTGTGCAGGGCCCCGGAAGGCCTCCGGAAGGGTGTCAAGCTCACGGAAAGAGCCGTATGAGCGCATGTGGGGAAAAGCATGTTTTGCGCATACTTCGGGGCGTATATGCAAACGGGCCGGCATATGCCGGATGCGGGCCGTATGGGACATATGCGGCCGCATATGCCGCATATACAGCAGAAATTGTAAGTTATGTTAATTTTATGCCAAAGCGCGGAAACTCTCTGGCGCTGGCGTACGGAAAGCGTAACATATAGTGAGAAACACAGGCATACAGGCTTGATTTTGCTTGATTTTTGTATTTCAAACGCTTGTAATAACCCTGCGGATATTGTATAATGTCTGCAAGTAATTTTAAAGGTTAGACAGGTGGCCGGAAATTTATGCTTTATGACCAGTTAAAAAGACTTAAGAGCGGTTCGGACATAAGGGGCATCGCCGTGGAAGGCGCATCCCGCATAACACTCACGGATGAAGCCATAAGGGACATCACAAGGGCGTTCGGGATCTGGCTCAGATACAGAATAGGAAAGGCACGGGTGCGCATAGCCCTTGGCAATGACTCAAGGATCAGCGGCCCTCATATAAAGCAGATTGTAACGGATACGCTTACAGCGTCCGGAATAGATGTCCTCTATACAGGACTTTCCTCCACTCCCTCCATGTTCCTGCTCCTGCAGGATGAGGCCATGGGTTGCGAAGGCTCCATAATGATAACCGCCTCGCACCTTCCCTATGACCGCAACGGGCTCAAGTTCTTCACAAAAGATGGCGGCCTGGAGTTCACGGACATAGACGACATAGTCCGCCTTGCATCCGATGACTTCGAGCATCCCTGCTTCCCCGCACCCCTCAACGAGGGCATGTATGACGAGGGGTCCTTCATGGACCAGTATTCCGCAATCCTCGTCAAGAGCGTTGAGGATGCCTGCGGCAAAGAGCCCCTGAAGGGCAGCAAAATCATAGTGGATGCCGGAAACGGCGCCGGCGGATTCTTTACGGAAAAGGTTTTGAAGCCCCTTGGCGCAGACACAGAGGGCAGCATGTACCTCAACCCGGACGGCATGTTCCCCAACCATGTTCCCAACCCTGAGGACAAGAAGGCCATAGACGGCCTGTCTAAGCAGGTTGTAGAGGTAGGCGCTGACTTAGGCATCATCTTTGACACGGACGTGGACCGCTCCGCATGCGTGGACAAATCCGGCATGGAGATAAACCGCAACGCCCTTATAGCCCTTCTGTCCGCCATCCTTCTTGCGGACAAGCCGGGCGCGATAGTCACAGACTCTGTGACATCCACACACTTAACAGATTTCATCGAGGCCCACGGCGGCACCCATATAAGATACAAGCGCGGGTACAGGAACGTCATAGACAAGTGCAAGGAGCTCAACGCAGCCGGGACATACTCCCCCCTTGCCATTGAGACATCCGGGCATGCTGCCTTCATGGACAACTATTTCCTCGATGACGGCGCATATGTCATAACACGCATTCTTATCTGCAAGTCCAAAATGAACCAGATGGGGCTCCACCTTGCGGACCTTATAAAGGACCTCAAGAGGCCCGTTGAGGAAGACGAAGTGCGCATCTCATTCGTGCCGGAGTGCACGGACTTCCGCACGGAAGGCCAGCACATCATACAGGACCTCATGGGAAAGGGCCTTGAGGGCGGCGTCATGGAAGACGTCAACTACGAGGGCGTAAGATACAACTTCGCTTCAGACATCATGGGCTGGCTCTTAATCCGCAACAGCGTCCATGACCCTGTAATGCCCATAAACTTTGAGAGCGACATAGCGGGCGGCAACAAGAAGATGGCCAAGGTCCTTCTGGACGCGCTGCGCCCGTATGACTCCCTGGATCTCACAAAGCTGGAAGAGTTCACAGGCTGATGGCACTGCATGAAGGAAACGGTGAACCGCAGCCATCAGCAGCACGGACAGCACAGCAGCGTACAGCCGTTTGAAGGCTGGCAAAGGATAACGGTTTGGAAAAAATATCGGCAACTGAAAGAGTATACAATATAACAACTGCGAGGAGGACTTCAATGGCAGTCACAGACAAATGCGTGGATGCGATCAGAGTTATTTCGGCTGAAGGCGTGGACAGGGCTAAATCAGGACACCCCGGGATATGCATGGGCGCGGCGCCCATAGCGTTCGAGGTGTATGCGGACTTTTTGAACTTCAGCTACAAGAACCCCAAGTGGGACAACAGGGACAGGTTCGTGCTCTCCGCAGGGCACGGCTCCATGATGCTGTACACGCTGCTCCATATGTTCGGCTTCGGCGTTACCAAAGAAGACCTTATGAACTTCAGACAGCTGGATTCAAAGACGCCCGGCCATCCGGAGATAGACATCACCCCAGGCGTAGAGACCTCCACAGGCCCCTTGGGGCAGGGAATAGGCAATGCAGTAGGCTTCGCTGTGGCAGAGGCCCATCTTGCAGCCATTTTCAACCGCCCCGGCTATGACATCGTGGACCATTACACATATGTCCTTTGCGGAGACGGGTGCCTCGAGGAGGGCATTTCATACGAGGCCTGCTCCTTTGCGGGCGTCCAGAAGCTCGGCAAGCTCATACTCCTCTATGACCGCAACGGAATCACCATTGAAGGAGACATGACCCCCGCATGGCAGGATGACGTTCCCGCAAGGTTCTGCGCCATGGGCTGGCAGGTAATACGCGTCCCGGATGCAAACAATCTCCTGATAATGAAGAGGGCGCTTATGCGTGCGAAGGCAGAGCTTAACCGCCCCACCATCATTATCTGCAACACAACCATAGGATACGGAGCACCCAATGCAGGCACCGCTGAAGTGCACGGAGCTCCGCTGGGACCGGAGAGGCTCCAGCAGACCAAGGACAACCTCGGCTGGACGGAAGAGCCCTTCACCCTTCCGGAAGAGGTAAGCGAGTACTGCAGGGACCTTGCAGAGCAGAAGCTGGAGAAAGAGGCCGCATGGAACGAGCTCTTTGCGGCATATGAAGAAGAATATCCGGAGCTTGCCGCGCAGTACAGGCAGTATATGGAAGGGTATTATCCGGACTATGCGGATGTGTTCTCCAAGTTTGACTGGCCGAAGCCCGAAGCTACCAGAAACACGGGAAGCAAGGTTTTGAACGGCCTCTTCAAGTGCATCCCCAACCTTATGTCCGGCTCCGCAGACCTGTCTTCATCCACAAAGACGGAGATTAAGGGCCAGGAGTACTTCAGCCCTGAGCACAGAGAGGGCGTAAACATCCACTTCGGCATCCGTGAGCATGCAATGGCTGCCATCTGCAACGGAATAACGCTGCACGGGGGCTTAAGAGTATGCTGCTCCACATTCTTCACATTCTCGGATTACATGAAGGGCGGCCTTCGCATGAGCGCCCTCATGAACATACCTGTCCTGTACATATTCACGCATGACTCCATAGGCGTGGGCGAGGACGGCCCCACGCATCAGCCCATGGAGCAGCTCATCTCCCTCCGTGCCATACCCAACCTCAAGGTCTTCCGCCCCGCAGACGGCAAGGAGACCGTGGCCGCTTACGTGTCCGCTCTTTCAGAGCCCAACCCCACCGCCATCTGCTTAACACGCCAGAACCTGCCCCAGTATGAGAACTCCGGCATAAAGGCCATCATGGGCGGCTATGTGCTTTCAGACAGCGAAGGCACCCCGGATGTTCTGCTCATTGCCACAGGCTCCGAAGTGGAGCTCTGCATGAAGGCCCAGGAGAAGCTTGAGGATGAGGGCATAGCGGCGCGCGTCGTATCCATGCCTTGCATAGACGAGTTTGAAAAGCAGACACATGAGTACAAGGAGTCCGTAATTCCTTCAGATGTAAAGGCTCGCGTATGCGTTGAGGCTGCATCCGTATACTCCTGGTACAAGTACGCCGGGGATTACGGCGAGATAATTGCCATGAACACCTTCGGCATCTCAGCTCCCGCAGCGCAGTGCTTTGAGCATTTCGGCTTCACCGTGGACAACGTTGTAGCCTGCGCAAAGAAGTCCCTCGCAAAGGTCACACCCGCTGCCGAAGAGCCTGAAGAGCCTGAGCAGACCGGCAGGAAGAGAAGATAACAGATTGGCTTCCCAGGGGCACTTTGCTATGCGGCAGGGTGCCCTTTAAAACGCGCTCCGGGCGTCCAGCTCCCTTTCCTGCGGGCGTTTTGCGGCCCTTTGAAGGGCTGCAGACAGGCTTGCAGGCGGCTTGCAGGCCGCTTATGCGCATTTGTACGCAGCCAGGCACGGGCTGCGCACTGTTTACAGACACACAAGGACGGACTTATTTCATATGGCAGACACAAAGAAAAACGCCATACTTTTAATAGACGGAGACAACATCTCGGGGGCCCTCGCAGACTCCATATATGAGGCAGCCAAGGAGTACGGCAGGATAAAGGAAATACATCTTTTCGCAAACTTCAAGGGCGCAGACGCAGAATGGTCCCTGGCCGCATACAGGCATGCAATGGCCATACACCATCTGCCCGTAATAATAGCCAAAAAGAACATAACGGACATAGGGCTCACAATCATTGCCATGGAAAAGCTCTTCGAGGCCCCGGACATAGACGTGTACATCATAGCCTCCAATGACTCGGACTACATGCCTCTCGCCTCCGAGATCCGCGGGCACGGCAAGACGGCCGTGAACCTGTACACCACAAAGGACAACATCCAGCAGCTTGCGGCATATGACACATCCCGCTATGTTGAAAAGAATGCCGTAACGCAGGATGATGCGGACAAGGTGCTTGCGGAGTCCGTAAGGGTCATAATCGAGGTAAACAGCAAAAAGACAGGGCGCGTAATGCTCAATAAGCTCTCCCAGGAATTCAAAAAGAAGATCACCGGCTTTGACATCAAAAAGAGCTACAAAAAGCCCTGCTCATCCCTGCGCATATTCCTCACAACACTCAAGGCAGACTACCCGGACCTATTCGCAGAGTATGACGTAACCAATGACTACGTAGAACACATCAAACCCTAGCCAAAAATCTGCAAACGGCTCATATTCCTGCATGAACACACAGGCCAGCCCTTTTACGGCTGGCCTTTTCTCATGCCATGGCAAGCCCCTGCGGCTCTGTTTGCGAGCCCGGCAAAAGGCCGCCAAAACTTCCGGCATAAACAGAAGCCTGCACCGCGAAGGCACAGGCTGCTGTCTTAAAAGACCGTGTGGAATTATAAGCTTTCATTTGGAAACGCCGCCCGGATCATTCATCCCCGTCCTCTCTCTTGCCGGCGCGGGTACGGAATACAATCGCAAGGATTATGGCCAGGACAAGAATCACGGCAACAACTATTATGAGCACCAGCATCCAGGTCTGGAACCCCTTGGACTCCTCATCCTGCTGCTCCGAAGGCTCTGCAGGCTCATCCGTCCCGGGGGTGTCCGGATCTTCGGGCTCTGCAGGCTCATCTGCAGGTGTTACAGGAGTTATCTCCGGCGTGCCTATCTCTATTCCGTTGTTGTCAATTACGGATATGCTTGCGGGATACTCAACGGATGCATAGCTTGCAGCGCCGTTCACGAAGGCAATAGAGTATGTTTCGCCGTAATAGTCTGTTACGACAATGCTGCAGTCATCTATGTAGTCATGGCCGCATACGGAGCAGAAGCATGTGGCGTATACAATCTTCCCGTCCTCGTCCACTCCGGTGATGGCAAGCGTTCCGTCATGCAGTCCTGTCGCCGCTATGACGGATATGGCGTAATCTGCATGGTGTCCGTATGAAGCCGTCCAGATCATGCTACCGTCATCGCCGCAGGTGGCTTCTGTCTGCACTTCGGAAACCACACTGGCCGCATATGCCGCTGTATGGTAACTTGTCCCGTCTGCCACGCAGGCAAATACAGCGTATGCGGAATATGTGCCGTCTTCACTAAAAAACCACTCCCACTCTATGCTGTCTTCATCTATCTCATGCTCTCCGGTAGCGGGATCTCCTTCCTCTGTATACATGTCTCCGCAGAGCCTGCATCTGTACAGGATGTATCCGTCATCCACGCATGTGGGATCATATACCGTCACGGCATAACTGTGGCCGTGAGGCTCCAGCATTATGGTCTGGATGTCTGTGTACGTTACTGCACTCCCGTCCTCTCCGGCGGTATATGTGGCTTCATATGTGGTATATCCGTCTGTCTCGCAGCCGGCGGCAACATGCTCTGTTATGGCAACTGTTGCATTGTATGTATTGGAATCTTCGCAGTCCACGCAGGCAATGGTAATGGTTGCACTGCTGTAATCCTCAGCCCAGGACCAGGTTATATGGTATACGTGGTCATGACTCGTGTCATCCGTATATGTCTCGCCGTTCCACTCAACCGTTGCCGTGTAAACAACACCACTTTCCGTGGAAGCAGATGTTATGGTTGCTTCCAGCTGGAACACGTCATCCCCGGCTTCGCAGGTGAAGATTGCCACGGCGCTGTATGTGCCGTCTGCTGCTTTGGACCAGCTCCATACAGGCTCTCCGTATGCATGCCCTGTTGCAGGGATTGCCACAGAATCTGTAGCCACAACAGCATCTTCGTACGTTGCCGTGTATACTGTCTCACCGTCTTCTAAGCAGGTTGCCTCTGTGGTGTTTGAAGTTACCGTTGCAGTTTCTGTCCTGGATTCATCACACTCTTCACCAACGCAGGTGAGTGTTATGGTGCAGGACTCATGGTTTTCACCCCACTCTGTGCCGGTTACTTCATACACGTGTACATGATATGAAGATGTATATGTCTCGCCGTCCGGGCCTGTTAATGTGGCGTAATATGTGGTGCCGCTGTCTCCTAGGGCTACGTCTGCAGTAACAGTCTTTGAATCATCTCCCGCTGTGCAGGTAAAGGTTAATGATGCTGTATATCCGCCGTTCCCTGTATCCTCTGTCCAGGTCCAGTCCTCCGCAGCAGTATACGTATGGCCTGTTGCAGGGATGGCTTCTGTTGTGGTTGCTGAGATGCTTTGGCCTTCGCCATAGCTGTATGTTGCGGTGTATGTACGGACGCCGGCCTCAGTGCAGGTGGGATCTGCTGTAACGGCACCTGTGGAGTCTATGAATTCATATACAGCTGTGTCTCCGCAGGTGTTGCAGGTTATGATTAGCTCTGCGCCGCTTGTGCCCGCCCAGATCCAGTTAATGCTGTCTTCTGTGTATGTATGGCCGGTGGCATCCTTCTCATCTGTAGTGTATGAGTCTCCGCAATACTCGCATACATAAAGAGTATAACCGCCTTCCGTGCAGACGGGTTCTATGGTAACAGACTGGTAATTGTGAGTAAGAGCCTCCAGGGTATCCTTACGGACGTCATAATAATCCCCGAACTCTGCCCTGTATACAATGTATCCTTTGCCAACATCGCTGTCCTCATCATCTCCACAGGTGGCTGCCTTGTATGCTGTTACAACAGCTTCTATTGCATATGTATGCTCCTCAAGGCCGTTTATGCACTTAAGCGTAAGCGTTGCTGTATATCCGTCCTCAGTTGCCGTCCAGACCCAGGATACGTTGTACTGGTGCACATGGCCTTCTGTGTCTGTATAAGTCTCATTGTTGAAGGTTACGCTGGCAGTATAGCCGCCGTCCCCTTCGCTGAATGCGGGTGAAACATCTGTTACCGCCTGGATGTCATCTCCGGCATCACAGGTGAAGTATGCAGTGGCGGATACGGTGTCATTGGTCTTGTCTATAGTCCAGCTCCATGAAGGCTCGCCGGAGTATGTATGGCCTGTGGCCTTGGCACCCTCTACTGTCTCTACGTCTATAGTGTATTCCCCGTATGTGGCGGTGTATATTGTGTATCCGTTCTCAAGGCAGGTTGCAGGGTGGTCATCTGCAGTTACGGTGCAGTCATATCCATCAGATTCCCAGCCGCAGAAGCCGCTGCCAAGGCACTGCACCTTAATGGTGCATGTGGCATGGTCATCTGCCCAGGCGGTCTCAGTTATCTCGAAGATATGGATATGGGCTGTAGCCATGTATTCATTATCCTCGAAGTAAGCCATTGCCATGTATGTCGTGCCGGAATATCCAACTTCAACATGAGCATCCGCATCCACAGTGCTGCCGCAGACAGAGCAGGTGAATGTAGCCATTGCAGACCTGAAGTCTTCGGACCAGGTCCAGGCGGGGTCTTCATCATATGTGTGACCAAGGGCATCCGTTGTCTCTTCCTGACTGGCAGAGATGCTCTTGCCTGTATATTCATTGTATACGTATGTGACAGTATATACCGTTGTGCCTGTGGTCTCGCAGCCGGGCTCCAGGGTTACAACTGCCTTAGAGTCTATCTGGTCTGTTACAATCTCATCCCCGCATGCGGAGCAGGTTATAACGGCGTATGCGCTGGAGTAGTCATTCCAGATCCATTCCGCGCCTGTGTAGTCATATGAGTGACCTGTGGCCGGGATGTAGTCATCTATGAATGTGTCCCCGCAGATGTCACAGGTGTATGTTGCATATCCCTGCTCCGTACAGTCGGGGTCTGTTATAACCGCCCTGTACACATGCTGCAGGGCTTCATCCCAGTCTGTATGATAATCTGTGTAGGCTGTCTCAACGGTTTCATCTGATTCCTCAAGACTGTACGTTGCCTTGTATACTGTATACCCGGTAACCTCGCAGGCAGCATCTCTCTGATCCACAAGCTCCACATCTGCGTCATATGTGAACACGTTTCCGCAGAATACGCACGTGAGGATTATTCTCACGCTGTACCCGTCCTCCGTGGCCGTCCACTCCCACTCTACATTATATCTGTGGCCCTGCTTGGTCTCCTCTGTGTATGTCTCTCCGTCCGGGCCGACTACAGATGCGTAGAAGTATGTTGCGTCATTCTCCAGTCTTTCTTCTATGGTTGCTTCCAGAACCAGTTCATTATCGTTGTATACACAGAAGAAAGTGGCTGTTGCGGCATAAGCTGCATCACCCGTCTTTGTCCAGCTCCATACGGGCGTTGTACTGTACGTATGCCCCGTGGCAGGGATTACATCGGTGTACGTGTCTGCTGTTTCATCATCTATGGCCGCTGTGTATACAGTTGCCCCGTCTTCCGTGCAGGATGCGTCTAATGTCTCAGAGGTTACCGCTGCCTGCCTGGTATATGAGCGGCCTTCTGCATCCTCACAGTATGAGCCTATGCAGGTGTACGTTACGGTACAGATGTATCCGCCGCCTTCATTGCCTTCATCCACGGCCCACTCTGTGCCGGATATAGCGTATATGTGCACGTGATACGTGTCCATGAATGTGGCAGTGTCCTCACCCTGCTGCGCCGTTATGACGCCCCTGAAGGTGGTCCCGCTGTCTGTGGTGTATACTGTGGCTTCCTGTGTGAGCTCATCTTCACAGTTGGTGCATGTGACCGTCACGGACGCAGAGCTTCCGTCCTCGGCCCAGCTCCATACTGCGTTGTCATAATAATGTCCTGTTGCAGGGATAACCACAGCAATGATGTCCGTAATGAACTGCTCATTCCCATCTGCATCCGTATACGTGTATGCTGCCGTATATTTTGTGCTGCCGTCTGCCGTACAGGTGGCATCCACCTGTTCTGTCGCAGGAGTGGCCAGGCCGCCAATATATGAATCGCACCTGGTGCAGTCTATAATGACCATCACCTGCTGGTATTCATACCAGATCCATTCTGCATTGGCATAATCATAGTCATGGCCAAGCGCAGGAGCACTCTCATCCTCTACGTCATGAGTATCTCCGCAGTTTGCACAGGTGTATGTGGTGTATCCTGCATCCGTGCATGTTGCATCCGTATATACGCTGCTCCATGAGTGGCCAGTGGCCTCCAAGGTGTCCGTGCGCACATCCTTGTACACTCCGTACTCTGCAAGGTATGTTATGTAGCCGTCTCCTTCGCACGTTGCCGCCTTGTATGCAGACATGGTTGCCGTAACCGTATGGGTTACCGTCTCATCCCCTTCCTGGCAGGTGAGGGTAACCGTTGCGGTGTATCCGTCTGCCGTTGCTGTCCATTCCCAGTCTTCCTTGTATATATGAGCATGGTCATATGAGTCCGTATACGTCCCGCCGTCCGGGCCGACTACGGTTGCTGTATATACCTGATTTACAGCGTCATATGTAACGGTTGTCTCATCATACCGCTTTACGTCATCCCCTTCCACGCACTTGAAGAATGCCGTGGCGGAGAAGGTGCCCTCATTGTTGGACCAGCTCCAGGAAGGGTCTCCGTACACGTGGCCTACAGGGTCCAGTGTTACAGTTGCTGTGGCAATGACTGCACCGTTGTATGTGGCGGTGTATATGATTTCGCCGGACTCGTCACAGGTAGGGTGCGTTGTTTCGGAGGTTACAACAGCCGCATCTGTAATGGTCTTGGTGGTGCAGGCATCGCTGGATGAGCCGGCACATATGAGGGTTACCGTGCAGGTGCTGTAATCTGCAGACCAGACATATGCGCCGCTGTATGAATATGAATGGACGTGGTATGTGCCTGTGTATATGGAACCGTTAAAGGATACGGTTCCAATGTAGGTCGTGCCGTTGTCCGTAACGGACACAGTGGCATCCTGGACATCGGTATAGTCTCCCTCATCACAGAGGAAAGAGGCCGTGGCGGTATATGTGGTGCCGCTTTGAGTCCAGGTCCAGACAGGGTCTGTCGTGTATGAGTGGCCTGTGGCCGGAAGGACTATGTCCACGGGGTCCATCTCTGTGGTTTCGCCGTTTACGGAGTATGAGACAAGGTACTGCTCCAGGCCGTCTGCGGTGCATGTTGCGGATGCCGTTACGGCGTCCTGTATGTGGATGTAGTACGTGAGGGTGTCGGAGGTGTCCGAGTTGACCATGGTGACGGCGTACTCGCCGGGCTCCGTTATGAGCTGGCCGTTGGAATAGGGCTGGCCGTTTATTGTGGCCGTCCAGTCGTAGCGCTCATACCACCGGACGGAAACGCTGAAGTTCTCTGTCGTTGAGTTCTCATCCACAAATCCCCTGAGGACCTCTTCGGTGTAGGCATAACCGTATATGGGACTGTTTCTGCTGGTTTGCTTTCCCGACACAATGGCATAAATTTCGGAAGCTGCGGCATCCGGATCAAGAATGTCACTGTAAATGCTGTCCCTGCTGTTAAAGGTGCGCCAGTCATACGGGTTTTCCAGTTTGAATGTGTCTGCAGTGACAGAACAATCGCTGAATGATTCCTGTCCTATGTAAGATACCGTTGCGGGAATTGTTATGGCAGCTATGCTGCAGTCGTAAAATGCGTTGCTTGCAATTTCTCTGAGCCTCGAGCCCTCCTCAAATGTTATGGAAATCCCCCCACTGCACTTGAAAGCGTCAAAAACATATGAACCTATATACTGCACATCCTTGCCGATTACAAGCTGAATCTCGGCATCGGCGCTGCCCGTGGAGCCAAAGACAATGCCATTGGCAGCGACGTTCTGTGCATTGAAATAAACGTATTGCAGGCTGTCGCAGCCGCTGAAAGCATAGGCCCCGATGCTTGTGACATTCTCATGAATGGTTACATTCTTTATGTTGCGCGCTCCGTAGAAGAGATACCCGCTAACCGAGGTTACATTCTCCGGAACAACAACATCAGTGACGACCTGGCCGTTGACATACAGATTATGGAAAGCCTGGAGCGGGCCTGCATACTGGCTGGCCATTGTCACATTGCACCATGCGTCCAGATTGTCAATGTACACGCCGTCCCCTGCTGTCACCGATTTGAATGCATCAGAGCCGAAGTAGCTGAAACCTGAAATGTCTTCAAACACAAGAACGTTTATGTGTACAGAATTGTTTGCAGACGCATAGAAGAAATATGAGGGTATGCCTGAGACACCCGCTGATACTGTTACCGTGGTGCCGTTTACGGTGTCCGCACCCATGCTGTCGAAGATGTGTGAGGTTGAGGACACTGATCCGGTGTTTTGGCTGTTGTATTCCGCAGTGGCGTTGTAATACAGATTTTCCAGATTGGTAAGCCCGGCGAAGCAGCTGGAGCCGTACGTGACCACATTGGCGCCTGTCGTAAGGCTGGTTATGGCTGTCTGGCCGTTGAACGCATTTTCAGCAATTTCCGTCACCGGGATGTCCCCTATGGCATCCGGCACATTGACCGTTGCCTTCTGGTCTGCCGTGGCCCCGCTGGCGAATCCGTTCAGTATGTAATACTTACCGTCATCGGACAGTGTGTACGAGAGGTTGTCCTGCACAACGGTCGCCTCGGCCGCATATGCCTCCGTCACGGCCCCTCCTGCACCGCTGCTTTTATGCAACAGAACAAGCCCTGTGACAGTGCAAGCCGCAAGGACCCCAAGAAGAGCAATCTTCCACCCTATTCTTTTAATCATATTCTCCCTGCCTGCCGTCCTCCGCCGGAACGGCTTCTCCCTTTGGTCTGTCTCCCTTATCCTCCCGGAAAGGTACCGCACGGTCCCCGGGCCTGCGGACGCCCGGACAAATGATGTTCTGTATGTGATATGCGCTGCCCTGTTTAGGCAAAAAGCACAGAAAAATAACAGAGCAAAATGTTCTTAATTAACATATTAACAAAATCCGTCCAGTAAGTCAATACCCATTATAATAATGTTTTGCACGCGCGCATAAGGCACCGGA
>JAJPYR010000021.1:0-1141 GCA_021204825.1 Clostridia bacterium
CGGTATGCAGCCTGAGCTGCGGTGCCAGGGAGGTTTATATGATAAGCAATTCAAAGCAAGACAGGCTCCTGAGGGAGGCCAGGAATGCTTAAGCGGGGCATTGAGATTCAGAAAGTATGGATTATAGCCGGACGGACGGATATGCGCAACGGAGTTACAGGGCTGGCGGCACAAGTATCGCTGCGCAGCGGTCTGGACCCCACGGAAAAGGGATCCCTCTTCCTCTTTTGCGGGCGGAGGAAAGACAGAATCAAAGGGATCATGTACGAGGGTGACGGATTCATCCTGATTAACAAGAGGCTTACCAACGGGCGATACTGCTGGCCTGAATCACAGGAAAGGGAAACGAAAAGCCTTACGCTGGAGGAATATGACAGGCTGATGTCCGGATTCCCCATTGCGAGCACAATAAAATGACAGCTGCTATGCATGCATTATGAAAGGACGGGTCATCCCCGTCTTTTTTAATGACTGAAATATGCTGGGATTGCTTTGTGAAATTTTAAAAATACCTATTTTTTAGTTGACAGCTAGGATTGTTATGTGATATCATATATCTATGAAAGGAGGACATGGAAATGTTCTACGTAAAGTGCAGAAACAACCGCACCGGAATCACTTATGTGTACGAATCCGAATCCTACTGGGACAAGGAAAAGAAGATGCCCAGCGCCAGGAGAAAGCTTATTGGCAAGGTGGATGAGGCAACAGGCGAGATAGTCCCCTGCGGGAAAAGAGGGCGCAAGCCGAAGGATCCGGACGGAAAAGCAGCAGAGCTTGAGGAGAAAATCCGTGCAGAATTGGAAACCCGATATGCTGACTTGATGCAGCAGAAGGATTCCAGAATAGCCAGTCTGGAGGCAGAAAACCGGCAGTTGAAAGCCGAGAAGGCTGAATTCAAAGCAGCGCTGGCAAACGTCATGCAGCAGTACAAATAATCCCAGTATACCAGGAGGAAGCTATTGTCATGAAGACACCTGCGCCTGAAAATGTGAATATGTTCCATACACTGTGCGCAGGCATGTCTTCTGAGGAGAAAGACGTACTTATTGCTGCTTTCTATGAAGAAAGCGAAGACTTCAAGGAAAAGTATCTTGAATCCGAGAACTGGCGCGCCGATCTCGTGAATGAGCTTGCTGCG
>JAJPYR010000021.1:1241-3100 GCA_021204825.1 Clostridia bacterium
TGTTGATGAAGACGAAAACACTGGTGAGGATGTGAATCTGCAGCAGGCATCCGGCACGGATTCCGGCAACGGACAGAATGACGGATCTTCCAAACCCAAACACAAGGGAGGCAAAGGCAAAGCAGCAAGAGATTTCTCAGGGATCCAGTTTGTTGATGGCTATGATTACGATACTGAAAAGCTGCTGGAAAAATACGGTCCCGATGCACGTGTTGTTAGAGACAACACTTCAATTTCTGTGATATACATCCGGGCACATTTTGTTGTCGTTGTAAAGCACCGTCCTACTATTGCATATAGCAGCGGCCCTGACACTAAAATGGTTACTGTGCGTTCCAAGCCGTCTCTGTGGCTGAACAGCTACGCCACACCGTCCTTGGTGGCCCATATCATTTACGAGAGATTCTTTTTATGCATCACTTACTGCCGTATTGAAAAGGAATTCGCAGATTTAGGCTTCACTTTAGGCAGACAGACAATGTCCAGCTGGCTGATCCGCGTTGCGTTTGACTTCTTAAAGCCTGTTTGGGAGCACCTCAAGAATAGGTTATTGAAACAGCCATATAACCAATGCGATGAAACGACCGAAGAGGTGATTAATGATGGCAGGAAAGCCGGCAGCACGAGCTTCGTATGGTTTCACTCTTCGAGTGAACTGTACGCAAAACCCTTCACTCCGGGTGAACCGTGCCTGAATCCTCCTATTATTTGGGCCTGCTTTGAGCTGACACGCGGGACGGATCACTTGAGAGCAACCTATAAAGGTTACAAGGGTATTATCACTTGTGATGGTTATGGGGCCTACAAACTGTTGGAAAAAGAAAGCCAGGAAGATGGAGGCTCCCAAGGCATCCATACAAGCGGATGCATGATGCACATGCGCAGAAGATTTGCATCGTCCTACCGCATGACTAAACCTGCAAATCTTTCTAAGGAGGCCTCCAGGGCTCTTCCGGAATACAAGGCGCTTGTGCTCATTAGGGATTTTTATATAGAAGAAGGGAAATTAAAAGAGCTGTCCCCGGAAGAACGCAAGAAAAAGCGGAACGAAAAGGTCCGGCCGAAGGTTGATGCATTCTACGCCTATATAGAGAGCCTGGACACCAACGATCCGCTGATGAGCGAGACGCTGAAAGAGGCCGTCCAATATGCAATAAACCAGAAGGACAGTCTTACCCTTTTCCTGGATGACGGTAACATACCGATTGACAACGGATTTGTGGAGAGGGCCATACGTCCATTTACGATTCTGAGACGCAACTCCCTGTTCTGCACTTCCATAGAGGGCGCTGAGGCTGCCGCCATTATTTACTCCATAGTTGCAACGGCCAGGGCAAACAAGGTAAGAGTAGACGTCTATCTGGAGTATCTGCTGGAAAAGGTGCCTAAGACTCTTGACGCGTGGGGCAAGTGTGACGATGCCGCCATGGAAACGATGATGCCATGGTCTGAGGAGTACCGGGAATATGAAAAGCAGCATGCTTCTCGGCCAAGCGGCCCGTCTGGCGTGCCGTTGTGGCCTGACATGTACAAAGAAGAAGTGGCAGATATGCCTGACGAGCCAATCCCGGAGGAGCCTGCAACACCCCCGCCGCAGTCCGATGCTGCGTAAAAGACATATCTGACATGGACCTCTCTCATACTGGACAAATGCCCAGGGATTAGTCCACCCTGGGCATCTTATACAATCTGTACGTTGTTGCAGCCGTTATCCACATGTGACATGGACTATGCCCGTACATATTAAAATTACCCAGGCTGGATTTGTCCACACCTGGGCTTTTTTAGCTGTATCGTCCCCCGTTCATTATACCACCGCTTCAGGGCCGATTCTATATGCCGATTTTAAGACGCTTACG
>JAJPYR010000001.1 GCA_021204825.1 Clostridia bacterium
ATGTTATACTGTTAGTATAAAACGAGGAGGGTAACATGCCGCAGATTCGGTTATACAATAAGCAGACGGGAGTCACCTACGTCTATGATTCAATAAACTATTACGATCCTGAAAAGAAGCAGGGCCGGTCCAAAAGAAAGCTTATTGGGAAGCTGGATCCTGTTACAGGGGACATAATTCCCACAGTCAAGGTTGGACGCGCTTCCAAGCCGAAAGAAAACGCCACCCATACTGATGCCGAATACAATGAACTGCAGGCAAAGCTTGAAAGGACGCTTAGTGACCTCGTTGAGAAGGAAAATGCCCGTGCGGAGCTTGACCAGAAGCTTCGTGCTACCAGAAAGGACATAAGAGAATACAAGAAGCTTGTCCGCAAGACCATATCCGTCCTTTATGCCTCTCTAGACTCATTCCATCCTGAGGTTGATATAGACGGAGAGTAACGTTCCATCCCTCCAGGCATTCATAGTGTCTGTCCAGCTACGGAGATCCCAAATGGCTAACGAAACATCCGAACAACTGAATACTGCCGTTGAGGACCCTGACTACAAGGCCTTGTATTTTGCCCAAATGGAACAGGATAAACTCAAGGATACTGTTATCGCCGGCTTAAAAGACACTGTTGAGGAGCAGCACGCCACTATTACACAGCAGAACTCCCTGCTGAGGCAGAAGAACAAAAAACTTGCCGAATATGAAGCGTCTGACGTAAAATCCGGCAACAGGGACAAGATTAAGCAGCAGGCCAAGATGCTTGATTTGGAAGATAAAGTTGCTCTGCTGCAGGCCGCAGCCAAGAAAGGCTCCAAGCCGGAGGATGTTTCCAGGATGGCTGAACTGGAAAACGTAGTCGCCGGATATAAGCAGATGGAGATCAACTATCTTGAGCTCCAGAAATCCTATGATGCAATGCAGGAGCAGCACAAGCTTGCCCTGAGGAACCAGCAGACGATGATGTTTGCCTCCAATAAGGTCATGAAGGAGAATGCCAGTCTCAGGCAATTAGTAAACGGTGATGTATTAAAGGTGTTTGACAGGCAGCAAGCCCAAATTGATGATCTGATTGCCCAATTAAAAACCAAGGACGAAGCTCTTGAGACATGCTATTCCAAAATAAGCTCCATGCAGAAGCAAATAGACAATCTTACGCAGGAAGTAAGCCATTGGAAGGCCATTCATGATCACGGCAGCGGGTTGACAAACCAGCCACCCAGTACCGATACACCTGCCCACAAGGCAGAACGCACTGCAGAACGAAAATCAAGGACAAACGAGTTCAATCTGAGAGAGCCGACCGACAGAAAACCTGGCGGACAGGAGAATCATACGGGCGCTTTTTTAAAAGCTTTGCCGGATGAAGTCTATGACGAAGTCATGGAAGTTGTGGCTGATCCAGTTAAGGGAGAAGCGAAATGCCCGTACTGTGGATGCAATGAATTTGAAGTTACGGATGATGCGCAGACACAAACCGAGATAGGCGTGAGATTTGTAACTTACCTGAAGAGAACCACCATACACGCATGCAAGTGCTGCCGCTGCAGGCAAATCATAAACCGTGAAGATATCCAGAAGTTTAAGGAAGCTCCGTGCGTATATGGCCTAGACATAAAGGCCGGTGCGGATTACCTTAATAACTTCTGCAACGTTCCGATTGACAAAGTAGCTGCCTTCTTTGAGGGAATTTCCAAGGGGGTGATTACCCTCTCCAATGGTTGGATATGCAAAAACAACGAACGTCTGGCAGAACTGGCAAAACCTTTTTACAGTGATCTCAGTGATGAGATGATTAAACAGATGATTCTGCAGTGGGATGACACTGTAATTCCCATAAATGGCTTCAGGGCAAATCTTAGAGTCTATTCCAACAAGACTCTGGCGCTTTACGCCGCCCATTTACACAAGGGCCTTGCTTCAATTGTTGAGGATGGCATACTCAATCATATCTCTCCCAGTGCTATAGTTGAGCACGATGACTGCATCACGAACTATTCAAAGGCACTCCATTTCATCCATGCATGCTGCACAGTCCATTTCATGAGGCATTTACTGAAGCTCTCAAGTGACACAAAGCATAAAGTCTGGGAGGAAATGAAGGACCTGATCATGAAGGCCCTTGAAGAAAGGAAGGTGCTGATTGGGAAGGATGAGACAGCGTTTGACCAGAAATACATAGACGCCTTCAAGGCAAAGTTTATGGAACTGGTTGCAAAGGCTGAAATGGAGAATGAGCGGGATGCCAAACTCCATCCCAAGGAGTCCTTCTTCAAAGAGGAGCGAAAGTACCTCAAGAAGATACACAAGCAGTACGACAGGTTCTTCCTGTGGATGACGAATTTCTCCATACCTCCGGACAACAACCTGTGCGAACGCGCCCTGCGGCCGGTGAAATCCAAGACCAAGCAGTCCGGGCAGTTCAAGAGCCTTGATGGGGCCAAGGCATACGCCATCATTAAGAGCTATATGGACACCTGCGCGTTGAACGGCATAGCCCGATATGAGGCGATTAGGCGGGTGGCCGAAGGAAACCCCTATACACTGGCTGAAGTCCTTGCACACAGGGCAGTTTAGTGCGCCCTTAATTTACCCACCCATACACTCATGCTCACTAACCTGGGATGCCCTCCCATGGTGCGTGGGCTTTTTTTATGCAAGGGCTGTGCCGCTCTGCCTTTTCCAAGAAGGAATACGGGATTGGCGCAGTACGTCCGGAACAAAGGGCCGGCTGCGCCGTATGCATGCACAAAAGGTACCAGTGACTTACTGCCTGTTCGTATGCAGAATCCACGCCAGGGTTATGGCCTGCATTGCCAGCTCTGGT
>JAJPYR010000053.1 GCA_021204825.1 Clostridia bacterium
TATGGGTTGGCAGTGGTAGAGACGTTTCTTGTGGATATTATCCTACTTTAGGGGTTGAACAATGTACACATCCTGTCCATATAGTGAAGATCAAAGTACTCATCGTCCTGGTTCTTTCCAATGGCATCCAGCAGGTAGAGCAGGTTGTCTGCGAGCGTAGAGTTGCTGTGCGTTGTGGCTATCAGCTTCTGCGTTGTATCCCTAGTGTACCTTCTAATCTTCTCTTCAATGGGTTCTATGTAATCCAGTTCAAAGTCTTCATAGGATTCCTTGACATAGTTGAGTTTACCCTCAACCTCTTCGATGCACTCTGATATAGACAGCGAAGGCTTGTCATCATTAAGGTATTTAGCCAGCCCCTCAAAAAGATTTTCCTCGCTGAGCCAGTCATTAATCTGCGATATGATATCCGTTTTATACTTTGGGATAGATTCCTGCAGTTTGAGCGGCTCCATATACCTATCTATGATTTCCGCCTGGAATTCATCAAAATGGGCAGTGAAGATCTCCTTTGGCAAAGACAGGGCGGCCATTCTGTCAACATACCCATTTATATTGTTGTACACGGAAGTAAGAAGCCGCTGCAATTTCTCTGTCTTCTCCGCAGCTCCATAAAGGGCCCTGTATATGTACTTCGTCCTCTCGTCCTTTTCCGAGTTGGCCTGCTTGAGGCTGGAATATGTATCGTACACGTACGAGAATGTGCTCTCATTCTTCTGTTCGCTAATTTCTGAAAAGGCAGCAAGCAGCTTGAAGCTGGCATCCGGAAGGTTCACATATTCTTCAAAATTTTCCTTCCTCTCAAACTGGATCCAACCCGTCTGGTTAAACTTCCTGACCAAAAATTTAGCCCTACCTCTGGTGTTCTGATCTTCCTCCGGTATGTCTGCATCTTCATCGTCAAAACTGTTTGATGTAAGTTCATCCTGGAGCCTGTCCATTATCATTTGCTCCAGCAATGACCTCTTGACGGTGATAGCTGACTTGAAAGCATCAAACACCACAAATAGAGCGTCTGAGTATACGTATTTATTTTTGTTGACCGAATGTCTATGGTTCCCTAGAATGGAAAACATGTCATCCGGAACGACATCAAAAAGCTTACTCATAAAGCGTCCATCTAAGCGATTCTAATCTGTGCCACATTTACTATAACACGAAGTTCTCAAACTCATCCCTGCTGAGACGTATTCCTGTGTTAGCAAGGCGGTCTGCTCTGTCTGCGTATATCTTGTCCAAAGGTTCTTTCTTATCACACGGCCTGCCATAATGCATGAGTCTGTGGCATATCGGGCACAGGCATACTATGTTGGCATATGAGTCCAGACTGGTATCAAACTGCCCTTGCAGACTCATGGCAATCAGATGATGTCCTTCCATATACGGATGACTTGTACCTTGCTGTATAAAGGTCGTATGTGCAGGATTGACCTCACAGATATATTCAACTGACTGCATAGCTTGCCTCTTCACAAGGCCATTACGCACCCATGATGAGGTCGAACCAGTAACCTTATTGGGCCTAGGCACTTCAATGTCCATAACCTCTATCTTGCTGTGGACATCAGCAAAACCTTCCCCGCGGGCAAACATAATATAATGGTTCATGCCTACGCTATACATATTATGGCCATCCTTGTTGGTCTTAACATACTCCGGGTCATTATTCAGAATGTCATTGAGATTCTGCAGCGTATCAACGGACTCTACTTCGTATATAGACTCCTTTATGAGTCCACGGGCAACAAGTATCTTGGACACATACTTTAGTGCTTCCAAATAATGCTTTGCCGTTGATACTGAGTCATTTTGGACTTCCGTGATATATCTGGAGAAGTATTCCTTCAGTATATATCCCTTTGAATCTTGCTGTGCCATAATGCAATAACCTATACTTGCTGCTTATGAATGACTAAAATGTCTGTTCCTAGCTCATTTACACTCTGAAAAGCCACTAAAATTGCCATGCCCATCTATTTCAATGATGCTGACACTCAAATCAGCATTTGCTGTTACCAGATAGTAAATGGTATCCATTCCATGGGGTATATCAACTGCTTTGGAACTTGAGTAGAACCTGAATGGAAAAACTTCTATCTTATGGTTTTCATATGAAGTAACAAGAAGCGGAGTAGGCTGGTCATTCGTAACTTCTGCCACACTCCCACCATCTACGCAAATAGTTATCTTCTCGACAATTTGTATAAGCTTTGTCTGGAAGCATACGACAACAGTACGCATTTTTGCCTGGTCATCAAATGAGTCAGCGCTGGCTTCTGTTTGTGTGAAATCTTGCTGAAGGGATGACTCGTCATCCAATAAAACTGAATCACTTTCCGATTGCACAAAATCTATCTGAACAGTTCCAAGATCAATCATTGGTACCGAACTGGTGTCGGGCAGTGCGTAACTTTGCTGATCATGTGGATTGTCTTCACCAGAATTCTTTACTTTACATACTACCTTCCCACCTGGAAGATATATAGGATACCCCTGGCACATTCGAACAATCACAGCGATGATAAGTGCAATGTATGCTGCTTCAAAAATCACAAAGAATATAACCTCGCACTTTCCAATAAAATGTTGGAGAATTGCATAAAGAACAGCAACAACAATTGCACCAACAGCTTCAAGACATACATCAAAATATGAAGCTATTATCCTGCCAATATTCTTTTTCTTGATGTAACTAATACCAATAAAAGAGGCTACAACTATCCAAAATGGAAAACCGAAGCACAGTCCATCCCAATACAATAACAACCAATAGATAAAACCTGTTCCATGTACAAATATAAACCCTATCTCTGCTGCAAAAACAACTAGCGTAACAATAGAAATTACAATAAATAAAGTCAGATTAGATGCACTACTATTGTAATCACTTTTTCGAAAGGGATACACAAAAATCATTAGCACCACGGCGATGATATGAGTAATTGATAGTGCTAATATAAACGGCCACTCCATGTGTACTCTTCCTTGTACCTTAACTCTCGAGAATATTAGATAAGACCCATATAGGGTGGATTACCCTTGTACTATCCCACTTTTACACTCCACCAAAGAGCTCTCCTTCTATGGATATCACCCTGGCCACAGGGACCTTTGTGCCGTCTGTGAAGAGCATGGTTTTGGAATAGGCGTCTATGTTCTTTATGTTCCCGGTGTGGTCTACGTATGCCCCGCCGGATTTGAGGTCATCCGGAATAAAGTAGGTCACCGTTATGAGAGGATGCGTATCCAGGGCCCCAGAGATGGCCTGGATGCGGGCATCAAGCTCCTCTATCTGGTCCAGGGAGAGTTCCATCTCCTCGTCCGTAAGACGGGCCGTTTCGGAAATGGTCTCATCGTAGCCAACGAGAGCCGCAAAGGGCGAGAACTGGGCCGCACGCTCTATGTTGGACATGTGGGCCCGTGTAGGGGACACGTGGTGCGGGAGGTTTATGATGTCATCGTACTTGCCTGTCATTTGCGATGCCCGCCTATCTGCTCATTACGGGTGCGCATAGTCGCGCCCTCTTCTATGTTCATGCCCTTCAAAAGGGCATTCTTGCCGTACTTTTTCTTTATCGCAAGCTCTGCCTGCTGGCGGCGCTTTTCTTTTTCCAGGTACTCGTCCTCGGCCTTCTTCTGCTCGTTTACGGCATCCAGGTCATCAAAGAGGGACATCTGCTGCACATCGCCGTAGGAGTCCTGCGCCTGGGACTCAGGGATGACACGGGCGGCGGTTATGTTTATGCGCCGGATGTACATGTTCCTGTCCACGGTCCGCTTGTATATCTCAGAGGCCGCCTCCATTATGAGCTTTGTGGACGCTGTCTGGCGGGATAAGTTGTATGTTCCATGGGCATGATGAGGGATGCGCCTGCCGTAATGGTCCGTGTGAGAGTCTCCATCGTAGTCTTCATTTGCCGCGTCATAGACAACCGTTAAGACTATCTGGTCTGTGACTAAGCCCTTTTCCGCAAGGTCCAAGGAGAGGCCTTCCGCCATCTCACGCACTACAAGGAAGGCTTTGTTGTAATCATATGGTTCAGTGAGAACCTGGCCGGAGCTAATGCTGTTTGCTTCCGGCTTGTATGCCTTTATGTCCGCTATAGTGCAGCACTCCCAGCCCCATGCATGGTCTATAAGAAGCTCCGCATTGACGCCGAAGGTCTTGTACAGGAGATCTTCCGTATAGTATCCGGATGTGCCCGCAGAACAGCGGGCTATGTCTCCCATTGTGAACAGGCCTAAGGAAGCCAGCTTGTCTGCATAGCCGTGCCCTACACGCCAGAAGTCTGTGAGAGGCCTGTGGTCCCAGAGCTTCTGCCGGTACTCCATCTCGGTTAAGGAAGCTATGCGCACACCCTTTTCATCTGCAGGGATGTGCTTTGCCACTATGTCCATGGCCACTTTGGCAAGATACAGGTTGGGGCCTATGCCTACAGTTGCCGTTATGCCGGATGTGTCATATACATCATGTATGATCTTTACAGCGAACTCATGAGCCGTCATGTGATACAGCTTGAGGTATGAGGTTACATCCATGAAAACCTCATCTATTGAGTACACATGGATGTCATCCGGGGCTACGTACTTGAGATATATCTTGTATATGTTTGCGGAATACTTCATGTAATACGCCATGCGGGGCGTGGCGCATACAAATGTGAGGGCCAGATTGGGATTTGCTGCAAGCTCATCCGCCTGGTATGATGTGCCCTTGAGCTCCCTTCCCGGGGCAAGGCGCCTGCGCTCCTCATTGATCTCACGGACCTTCTGCTTTACTTCAAACAGCCTGCACCTTCCCGGGATGCCGTATGCCTTGAGAGCCGGGGAGACGGCAAGGCATATTGTCTTGTCTGACCTTGACTCATCTGCCACTACAAGGCATACATTAAGAGGATCTAAGTTTCGCTCCACTGCTTCCACGGCTGCATAAAAGGTCTTGAGATCTATAGCTATGTATGTTCTCTCCGCCATTACATGCGCCTCCTTGTATTAGTGTGTGCTCTGTCCTTTTCCCCACAGCGCAGACCATGCCGGTCTGTATTACGTTATATGTGCCTGCTGCACATGTGTGTTGTATGTTGTGTTATCTGGATTACTGTCCCTTGTGGGTTTCCTTCCACTTCTTTATCTCTTCCAGACGGGCCTTGTACTTGGCTTCATAGCCGTCTTCCGAAGGCCTGTAATATTCCCTGCCCACAAGGTTGTCCGGGAGGCACTGCATGTCCGTGAGCTTGTCCTTGAAGTTGTGCGCGTACTTGTATCCGGCGCCATAGCCCTGCTCTTTCATAAGCTTTGTGGGAGCATTGCGGATGTTCATGGGAACGGGCTCTGCTATAGTCTCCAGAGCATCCTTCTTGGCAGCCTCGTATGCCATGTACATGGAGTTGGACTTGGGGGCCATGCTCATGTATATTACGGCCTCTGTAAGATGCACCGTGCACTCCGGCATGCCAATGAGCCTGCAGGCCTCAAATGCCGCAACGGCAATCTCCAGTGCCTTGGGGTCTGCAAGGCCTATGTCCTCACTGGCAAAACGGGTTACACGCCGGGCTACGTATATGGGGTCTTCCCCGGCTTCCAGCATCCTGGCAAGCCAGTACACAGCAGCATCCGGGTCTGAGTTGCGCATGCTCTTGTGCAGGGCCGAGATTATGTTGTAATGCTCCTCACCGTTCTTGTCATACAGAAGGGACTTCTTCTGCGTGCACTGCTCTATGTCTTCCTTTGTGATTACGGTTTTGCCTTCCGGGGTTGTGTCTGCGTTTAGGACGGCCATCTCAAGGGTTGAGAGGGCAGTCCTGGCGTCTCCGTTTGCAAAGGAGGCAATGATGCCTATCTCTTCTTCATCTATCTCCAAGGCCAACCCGCCGAAACCGCGCTCATCTTTGAGGGCGTTGTGCAGAAGCTCTGTTATATCCTCTGCAGAGAGGGCCTGCAGGACAAAGACCTTGCAGCGGGACAAAAGTGCGCCGTTTACCTCAAATGAAGGGTTCTCCGTTGTGGCACCGATGAGGATTATGCTGCCCTTTTCCACGTACGGAAGGAAGGCATCCTGCTGGGCCTTGTTGAAACGGTGTATCTCATCCACGAAAAGGATGGTGCGCTCCCCGTACAGCCTGTTCTTCTCCGCTTCCTCCATGACCTGCTTTATCTCTTTTATGCCGGCCGTGACAGCTGAGAAATCTATGAACTTGGCCTGGGTCCTGTTGGCTATAATGCGTGCAAGGGTTGTCTTGCCCACACCCGGAGGGCCCCAGAATATCATGGAGGAGATTCTGTCTTCCTCTATTAGCCGGCGCAGCACCTTGCCGGGACCAAGAAGATGCTTCTGGCCCACATATTCATCCAGATCCCTTGGCCGTATTCTGGCCGCCAGCGGCTGGTCTTCATCTCTTGTAAAGAGGGTGCGCCCCGTCTGTTTTGCCATCTCTGTCCTTGTGTGTTTCTGCTAAGCTATAATGCCGCAATTGCGGCATATATGCCTCCCTTTTCATTTGCGGGATGAATGGGCTTTGAGCATGAACATTTGTTTGCGAGCTTTACCATATGCAAGCGGACCATGGGTTCGCTGTGCATGAGAATGTATGTTATGTGTGCGGTTATCCCTGTGTGCGGCCGTCTCTGAAGGCCTCATACTGGTCCAGCATCTCCTGGGTTACGCTGTGCGGATATGTGGCAAGGACGGTCTCCAGGTGTGCCGGCGTCATTTTGACGAAAGGCTGGTTCTCTCCGAAACGGAGCATGTGGTTGTCTTCCTGCATCTTCCTGCATTCCTGCATTGCGAGGTATGCGCACTGCTCTATTATGCCGGATATGTCCGCACAGGTGTACAGATCGTTCCCGTACAGGGTTAAAAGCAATGCTTCCTTGAAGGAATCCTCATACGGCCTGTTGCGAAGGTTTATCTCCACGGCCCTTTCTTTTGCATCATTGTTGGGCATGCCTATGTAGAACTGCAGGGAGAATCTCTTGTATCTGAGGTATGCCTCATCCATGAGCTCCGGGCGGTTGGTGGCGCCTATTATTACGCGCTTGGAGGACTTGTCCCCCTGGCCGTTCATCTCCTGCAGGAGCTGGTTGGCAACGCCTAAAGTGGATCTGGAGGCCTCGCCTGTCCTGCGGGCGAAGATGCTCTCGCACTCATCTATTAAAAGAACGGCGCCGTCTGTGCAGACGGACATCTCTTCAAATATGTTCCTGACGTTCTTTTCCGACTCACCCACGTATGATCCGAAGATGTCCGAGGGGGTTATAACGAAGTATCTTACGTTGAGGGCGTTGGCTATTGCCTCTGCAATGAGGGTCTTGCCTGTTCCGGGAGGGCCGTACAGGAGGATGCCTATGTTGGTGTCTATATGGTATGCTTCGGCTACGGCAGGGTTCTTTATCATGAAGAGGTAGTCATATATCTTGCTCTTCACGTCCTCCAGGCCGGCTACGTCATCAAAGGTGGTCTTGGGGATGCCGCTCATGGGAGAGCCGTACTTTTGGAGCCACTGCGTGAGCCCATATATCTCGCTTGTGTACCTGTCCTGCTGTTTTTTGAAGTCCGCAAGCTCTGCGCTCCCTTCCGCAGCGATTCCGCTCTCCGCAAGGTCCTTGTATCTCACACGAAGTGTGTTGGCGTACGTGAACATCTCCTGGGCCATCTTCCTTAAGCGCCTGGGGATGTCCTCATCCTCTCCGCCGCTGTTCTTCTTGTTGGTCTCGCTTAATGTATTGAAGGCCTTTGCCCTCTCTTTGTACAGCCTTTCCAGTTCCGGTATGCTCTGCATGGTTTCCATATGTCCGCCTCATACGGCCTGCCTGAAGCAGGCTTTTATGTATCCCACAGCCATCCGGATATGCAATGGTCCGGGACTGTTATGCGGCTGTATTGCCGCTGTGTGTATGCGTGTCCGGATATGTCCGGGCGTCCTGCGTTAGCTTAGGAGTCTGCATTAGTCCGGGCGATCTGCGCCGGCTTAGGCGTCTGGATTAGTCCGGGCGGCCTATTGAGATGAAGTCATCATCCGAAGGCATAACGCCTGGCGTGCCGCCCATGGGGTCTGCACCGCCTGCAGGGGCTGTATATCCCGTTATGATCTCCCCGCCGGGCTCTTCTGCAAACCTGTCTGCAAGGTCCTGGTTGGAGCCTACGAGCTTTAAGAAGGAAGCCTCGTCATCCGGCTCCGGAGCGGGAGCGTTCTTGCCGCGCTTTTTGGGCTCATCGAACATGGAGTCTATGGCGCTCATCATCTTGTCCATGTCCCTGTCAAACCTGGAAAGGCTCTTTCTGAACTTCTTGAGGTTCTTTACCGCCTTGCGCGTGGTGCCCGCGCTTGTGAGACGCAGGAATGAACGGAAGTTCTTGTTCATCTTCTGCATCGTGGCGAACATCTCGGATATGGCCTTCTGGTCCTGTATGAGCCCTGCATACTCACGGGACACTATGGAGAGCTTGTCCATGAACATGTACATGTTCGCATGCCTCTTTGCGCGCTTGAAGTCCTTCTTCTGCGCGCACTTGAGCATCTCGTTGTAATGCAGCTCCTTCTGCTTCTCCGCCGCATCCGTTGCCTCATTCGCGCCGGAAAGCATCTCCTGTATGGCATTCTTCCTCTTGCGCTCATTAAGCTCCTGCTTCATTCTGGTTTTCTCGTTCATCTCTTCCGTCCCTGTTCTGTGTGTTTCCTGTATCTCCCGGCCCCTGCATGAGCCGGTTATGTTTTGTCCTGCGGCCTCTTCATGTATATGGCCTCTTGTCTGCACGCAACTGCCCGAAGGGCATATGCGCCGGTGTGTTTTAGTCCGGTGTGCCTACGGAGATGAAGTCATCCCCGTCTGACTTGCCTGCGGGTGCAGGCGCATAGGAGCCGCCTGCTTCTGCCTTGAATGCGGGCTCTGCCGGAGCGGGCTCTGCGGCGCTCTGGTATCTTGCAGAGAGGTCTGAGTTGCCGCTTATGTACTTGAGGAAAGAGGCTTCATCATCCTCTTCCGCAGGGGCGTCCTTGGACCTTTTCCCCTTCTTTTTGCCGTCTGAGAAGATGTCATCCATGCCGGCCATCATGCGGTCCATCTGAGAGTCAAAGCTGGAGACATATGAGCCGAACTTTTTCATGTTGCGCATGGTCCTGGAGGTTATGTCCTCTGTGTTCCCCAGTGTTCCGAAGACCGCTCCGAAGCTCTTGTTCATCTTCTCCAGAGACTCCAGCGTTGCCGCCATGGCGCGCTGGTCCTCCAGCATCTCCGCGTACTCCTTGCTGACCTTGGAGAGCTTGTCCATGAACATGTACATCTTTGCGTGCCTCTCCGCACGCTTGTAATCCTTCTTCTGCACGCATGCCAGCATCTCGGCATAGTGCTTCTCCTTCTGCCTGTCCGCCTCGTTCATGGCCTCCGTGGCGCTGGTCTCCATCTCCTTGAGAGCAACCTTCTTCTTGCGCTCCTCCAAGGCCTTGTCCATTTCATTTCCATTCTGCGGTTTTAATCTCAGTCCTGCCATCTTTCCGGCCTCCCTGTATGAAGGTAGTGTCCATAAGTCATTATATCTGCGCTCTGAGGCCCTGCATGGGCGCCCGGAGCGGTGTGTTGTCTGTCTGCGGCATTTTGTGTGCGGTTATATTGTGTGCGGCAGCTTGCGGGTCACTGAGTCTTCTTTGCGGCAGCCTTGCGGAGTGCACGCTTGCGGGGAGCTCCTGCGGGATTTGCGGAGGCAGCTTTTGGAGCTGCGGGCTTCAGCGCGGATGTATCCTTTGCGCAGGCGTCCCGGACACGGAGGATTAAGTTGTCCCTCTCCGTGCGGTAATTCTTGAGCCAGCGGATTGCGTACACCCTGTACATGTTGTTCCAGCCGTGGCTTTCCATGATGGCGTCACAGGTGCGTGTGTACTCCCTGAGGGCAAAGCCCTGGGATGCCCTGTCTGTCTCGCACATGATGCCTAAGATTACCTGGGTGCGGTCCTCTGAAAGGATTGAGACGGGCACCCTGTAAGACCTCGGGCTTGCGCCGAAGCTGTATACAACCCTGTCCTTGCCCACAAGCTGCTCACAGATGGCACCTATAGATGCCACAAAGTCCGTGTTGAGCTCTGTGTCCGATACGAACTGGGCCGAGGAAGCTTCCTCAAACTGGCGAAGATAATCTGCAACATATGCAAGGCTCCTGGAGCCGGAGCGGTCTATGTCCGCAGCCTTTACGGAGTGCACGAACTTGAGGTTGTCCTTGGCGCGCGTTACGGCCACGTTGAACTTGTAGAGGGCCACGGGCAGCTGGTTCATGTGGCCCCAGCTTGTGGATACCTCGCCGTCCGGATTGCGGCCGTATGTGAGAGAGAGGATCATCTCGCACATCTCGTCTCCCTGTATCTCGTCCACAGGGGTTACGGAAAATACCCTGTTGTCCCCGTACATGGCAACCTTTTTGAGCTCCCTGTCCTTCATCATCATGTCCAGTATCATGCCCTTCTGGCGTACGCCGAACACAATGACTCCAAGCGAGTGCTCTGAATTGTATTTCTCTATGTCCTTGTCCGTCCTTTCCGGGAGCGGCCACTTTCTGAAGTGCGCGCGTATGAGCTCTAAAACCTTGGTTGCCTCTGTCTCATTCTGCCCTTCGCCGCCGGCAATTACAGGCACTTCATCCGACATGCAGTAATTCCACAGTCCGAAGTTCTCTTCACGGGCCTTAGGGGACGGGAAGGTTACAAGCTTTCCGCCGTACAGGTTGGGGTTCTCGTTGGAGTACTTTATAAGGCTCTCATGGTTGGAGCGGTAATGAGTCTTCAGACTGTACGTGCGGATTTTGTTGTCATATGCGTTTAATATGAAGTCTATAATGCTGTCACAGGAGATGGCGGAATCGTCATCCTCCTGCACTTCCGGCGACTTTGTCTGGAAGTAGGAGACAGCGGGCATCTGCTTGGGGTCTCCGGCAATGACCACCTGCTTCCTTGTGCGCATGATGCTCGTGAGCGCATCCTCTTCCGGTATCTGGGAGGCCTCGTCAAAGATGACGGCATCAAAGTCATAGAGGCCATAGGGCAGAAGCTTTGAGACGGAATAGACGCTCATCATGATGCAGGGCGCCAGCTGGACTATGGAGTCATGGCGGTACTTGAGGATCTTGCGCACGGAGTAGTTCTTGTCCTGCGTCTGGGTCTCAAGGTAGCTGTGCAGCGTGGTGTTGTGCGAGATGCCTGCCGCAAGCTGCATGTCCACGAGCCTCCTGTTGTACTCATGCATTCCGCTGTCCGTCTCGGAGTAGGTCTGTATCATGTCCTCCAGGGCATTGCCCTGCGAGAGCTTTGCAACCATGCGGCCCTGGTTTGTAAGGTACTCATAGTATGCCCAAAGAACTGAGATGCGGTATCCTGCGCCTATGCGGTCTATGGGGAAGTCCTTGCGGCTGCGCTTCATGTAGTCCGTATAGAAGCTGCCTTCCGTCTTCCCTTCTATCTCCTTCGTGATGTTCCTGTACGCCACGTATTCCTCTACGTGGTCCGTGTCCTTTATCTCGTTGAGCCACTCCACGCAGGCGTCATATGTGAGCGCATCCGCCCTGCGGTCTGTCATGGAATCCCCGGGAGCGAACCATACGGGCTCCCCGTAGAACTTTGAGTATATGGACAGAACCTTCTCTGCCTTGAGCCCGAAGCCTGCGTCCGCAAGCTCCCCTGTAATCTTATTGAAAAGCTCCCTCTGCCCCTTGGCGTCCTTCCCGGCGCCAAGAACAGTGAGCACGTCCGCGAGGATGTTGAGAATGCCCAGGACCTCATCCCAGGGGGTCCGGCATCCGTTGTACAGAGAGGGCAGTATGGCGCGGATGGCCTTGTCTGCATCCAGGCGCTTTGTCTCTGCCGAAACGATGTCATAATCATCCGGGAGAGTTAAAAACTCTGCAACCGTTATGTCCTTGCTGATGGAAAAGGCCTGCACTGCCTCGCCAATGCTCTTCAAATCCTGCAGCCTGTCCTGCACGAACCGGCGGAAGCCGTTCTTTGCGCCGCCCAAAAGGTTCTGCACTGCGAAGTCCTCGCGCTCCTTTAAGAAGTGCTTGAGGAAGTCATTGAACGATGTGAGGGTGTGCACAGTGAGGTCCTCGCCGTCCAGGCCGTAATCCGCGAGCGTGGTGCGAATGAGCTTTTCCGTATTATCTATCTTTTTGAGTGTGTCCAGCTTGTTAATGAGGTCAAAGACGTACGTTATGGTGAAGTCCACGGACGTGTCCGAGCATCTCTTCATGAGCTCCTTCACGGCGCCCTTGAAGCCTGCCGGCGCCTTGTGGCGCTCCACGTTCTTTCTCCACTTGGTACGGAGCTTCGTGAGGAGTTTGGAGTAATCATAATCGAAGATGGAGTCGTCATACCGTGCCCCTATCTCCTTTTCCAGCTTCTCGGCCTTGAGGTCATTCTCCGTTATGGTGTCTATCCTTTCCACGAGCTCATGCAGCTCTTTCAGGGACAGCTTGTCTATCCTTCCGCTCTCCTTTCCCGTAATATGGTCCAGGGTGTCTGACACCACGCGCACCCTGTCCAGCTCCCCGTTTATCTCGGAGAGCCGCCACTGCGCAAAGTCCCCGGCGTTAACGAGCTTTGCGCGCATCTTTTTAGTGTCCACGGAGGGCAGGTCATCCGCCACGGCAAAGTACCTTTCCGCAGCCCCCGCATAATTTCTGGAGCGCTCCTTCTCCGCCTTTATGACCTTTATCTGCTGTCTGAAATTGCCGTTGAACAGGGCATCCAGGTCCGGCGCAAGCCTCGTGTCCGCCACAGCCTGCACGGAGGATATGGGCAGGGCCTTGAGGTCTGTTATAATGCGCTGCATCTGGTCCCCGCCAAGCACTGCAAGGCAGTCATATGCGTGGGTTAAAATGTCCAGGGCGTCCGTCATGGAGCTTACAAAGCCGTTGAGCCTTGACTGGTCCGAGCCCGTGAACTCCGTCTTCCTTAAGCCGTACCACACATCCCTCTGGAGCGTCCCGCACCTGGAAAGAATGGATATGAGGAGCTTCTGCACTCTGTCCAGCTTCTCCGCCTTCGTGTCCAGCTCCTCGCGTGTGAGCACCTTAAGCTGCGCCTCAGGGACTGCGAGGCGTATGTAATTGCCCTGGTATCCGAGCGCAAGGATCCTGCCCGCTATGTCATAGATGGACATCTTAAGGGAGTTGTTCTTGTCCCAGAGCTCTTTGTTGTACCCGTCCAAATTCTGCCTGGCGAGATTGAACTGTCTTATGCTGTCCTGGTAATTGAGGTTGTTTATGCGTGCAGGCGCCGTGTTGTACGAAGCCTGGAGCTTGCCGTATGTGTCGCTTACGTTGTTCTTCTGGGTCTCGTCATCCCCGGTTATAAGCAGGCAGTGCTTGTCTATGTTGACCCCGGGCATAAGCTGAAGCTTCTTCACAACAGTATTGAGAGCGGACATCTTGCCGGAGACGAACAGCACCCTCTTTCTGGCCATGATGGCCTCCGCTATCATGTTGATTATGGTCTGCGTCTTTCCGGTTCCCGGAGGGCCCTCTAAGACAAAGCTCTCCCCGCGCTTGAAGCGCTCTATGACCTCATGCTGTGAGGAGTCACTGTCCAGAAGCTCAAATGAGGTCTTCTGGTCCATGCGGTTCAAAAGCTCTTCCGCAGGGGTCTCATCTATCTTCGCAATCTCTGCTGCATCTTTGCCCGCAAGCTTTATGTCCTCGCCGAACATGGCCCTAATTATGGGGTTCTTTACGATGTCATCCTCGTTCTTGAGCACATCCCTGTACATGCAGATGCGGCTGTAATCAAAGGCATCCAGCCCCACGAACTCCTGGTCCAGCTCAAAGGGAAGGTCATCCGGCATGGAGTCGCACATCTTCTGGAACTGCTCATAATATGCATGAAGGTCAAAGGAGTCAAACTCCTTTCCGTCCTTTGAAAAGTCTATGCTCTGCCCTTCCTCCGGCAGCGGGAAGTTCTTGTATCCTTCCTCCGCATAACGCTTTATAAGCACGGGGTTAACGGTGGCCTCGTTTGAGTCCGCGGGCACAGGGTTGAGCCAGTAGCTCGTGCCTATCCTTGTGACCTTCACAGGCACGAATATGAGGGGCGTGGTTATCTTTACATAGTCCACCGTCTGCTCCCCGAGCTGCTTTGTGACTATCTCTCCGTAATCCGAGTCCGTGGGGGACGTGCTTTTCACGTACCACGTGAGCTTGCCGAACACAAGGCACACGGGGTTCTCGCCGCGCTGCACGATAGTGGAGCTGCCCTTGTCTATGACCTTGTCCAGGCACTCCAGGGCATGCGATCCGTTTGCCTCCCACTCTATCCTTGAACCCTTCTTCACATAGAATGAAGCGCTTGAGAAGGGATACTCCGCCGCACCCCCTCTGTCCGCGGCAATGTTCCAGAAGGAGTCCACATTGTACTTCTCATTGGCAAGCAGGCGTATGGTGTCCGTAGCCTTCCCTTTCCTCTCCGGATTCATGTTGAGAAGGTTGTTGTGCTTTATGGAGGAATTGAGATACTTGTCCCTCCACCTGGTCACCTGTTTTCTTACTTTATCATCTATATCCATACAAAGCTCCTTCCGGCTGTCTGGCATATTTTCTTCAAGGGCGCATATGCACTGCGCTTTTGTGCATTCTGCACAAACAACTGACTGTCTCCCGCAAGCAGCGTGCGGCAGGCTGTGTCTTAGGCCTAGCCGTTTACTTTCAGCGCACAGGTCCCTTCATCTGAGGGCGGGATATAGTCATACAGATGCTTGTCTATGTCCCTGCTGGTAAGTTTAAGGTGTCTATTGGTTCTCAATGCTTCAACATAAGTAATATTGAACATATAGGTGTACGTGCCAGGACCATTAGGATCATCAATGTTATAAGCATCAATAATCCGATTATATTTTTTGTTACAATCTCCAAATTGTCTGTCTCTCAGCAATACTTCTGCCCAATAAGATTCAAATGACCTGTTTGCGAAATATTCAGCGGCTATATAACTATAACCTTTTTCATCGGTGCGGAAAGATCCATCAGGGGCAACCAGACTGTAACCATTATGGACATAATGTTTCAAAATCATCTTGTCTGTCAGCTGAACAGTCTTGTCCCTGACAACCACACATCCAAGATCGTATACAATGCACCGGCCTTCTTTCTGTTCCTTCGGCATGTTACAGAAGTAGTCCTTGATGAATTTCTCTTTTTCCTGGTATTCATCACGGTTCTCAACATCATCCATCTTCAGGCATGTAACAATATCAGTATGGGAGTTGTCAGACCGTATGTCATCATTCTTATATATGTCAAACAAAACAGATGCGTCATGTGGGAAATCAGTTTTGGTAATCACAAAGTATATATCACAACTGGGATAAAGAGCCGAACCATCCGGAGATTCATATGTCCCGCCGAACTCGAGCCAGTTATACCTGCTTGTATATACTTTTGCAGGCGTAAAGCAACTGCATATTGCATTACGTATACTTTCTATATTCACTATATACAGCCTGTTCAGCAAGTTATTCTTGTCCCCGTCCTCGTGATGGGAAATCGTGAATCTTTCATTGTACATGGCATCTACAAGTTTATCAGGCTTCATTATATATGAGATTTTTCTTAAAGAATTCAGCAATTCCGTTTTTTTGTCCTCTGCCAATTTAAACTCCCAGACTTCACATCTTTCCATGTCCGCTTTTGAACAGGATAAATAACAAGCATACCACAGAGAATTACGTAAATTATCTGACAGCATATTGGTTGTCATTTGAAAATCCTAGCCGTACATCAATTCAGGACTAGCTACAGGATAGTGTTTGTCAGAAGGTGAAACTGTTACATATATAGACCTTGCCATAATTGCTGCCTTCCTCTGCCCTTCCGCGCCTGCATGCGCATGCGAAGAGCATAATGTAATGCTGTAATGTGTACTTTACGTGAAATCTATCTAAAAACTCTGTGCAATTTGGGACACGGGAAAATTTGGGCTGTATAATGCGTCTCTTAGGGCCGCAGTGAAAGCCGGGACGGACCGGCCGAGGGCCTTAGCTCATTCTGGCCAGCTGGGCGTCCTCGCTCTCCGCCCAGGCCTCGTCTGCAAAGACGCGGGCGTCCGCCTCAAACACCTGCACGTGGTATCCGTCATATGACTTGGAGGATTCTATGTATCCGCGCGTGGTGTTGTCCTCCCACGCTTCCTTTATGCGGAACTCCGAGATGCCGAAGTTGTACTTGTAATACTCCAGCGTGCTGAGCTCATTGTCGCAGTTCACGCCCTGCCTGTGCTCCACCTTTCTGAGGGCCTTGACGGCCTCGTTCTGCACCGCATGGAAGAGCTCGTGCAGAAGGGTGTTGCATCCGTCTGCGGCAAGCTCCGGATTCTTTGCGAACTTCCTGTTGAAGCGCACTGTCTGTCCGCCGTCACAGCACTCCCCGTTCATGTTGGAGTTTTCCGGGATGTCAAACACGAAGTTTCCTGTGGGGACCTTCAAAAGCTGTGTAAGGGCCGCATAGCCCAAGGTCCAGCGGGCCTTCATCTCATCCTCGTTGTCCTTGGTCATGTTCACGAGGTTCATGGCATCCCCGTTTGTGAGCGCATAGCGGAGCACCAGGCCGCATTTCTGCATGACGGATATGGGGTTGCCCTCGTAGTCCTCCTGCGCGTCCAGGACGTACTGCACGCTTGCACGGATGGCTGAGATGTCATCTATGCAGTCATAGTCATACGGCGTAACCGGTATGGTGTATTTTACGGGCGCAAGCACGCCTGCAGGATGAAGGGTCTTCTTGCGGGCCGGCTTCTTGTAATCCCAGTCCGCGTCTATTATGGCGCTTGCGGCGCTGTCCCCTGCCTTGCCAAGGAATGAGTTGAGCATTCTCTTGCGCTTCAGCGAAACGGGGTTTGCCTTCTCCCTGAAGGCATCCGGCGAGGCAGACTGCTTGAGAAGGTCTGTAAGGGTTCCGCATGCAAGCGGCAGGCAGTTAGCCTTAATGTAGTCCTCCATATCCTTCGTATCCGCAGCAGCAGGGCCGTCTGAGGTCTCATCTGCGGATGTGTCCGCAGGGGCAAGGTGCAGGGCGGAAAGGACAGTTTGGGTTACGTTTGCGTATGTGGGCAGCGGAAGGTATACGAACGTGAGGGCCTTTACGGAGAAGTCATCCTCGAGGATGTTGCTCTTCACCGCAGGGGCGTCAAAGAGGGACACGTACAGGTCGTTGAAGTAATAGGACGGGTCTGTGGAAAGGAGGATCTGCGTGCAGCTCTTGGCCTTGAGGCGCATCTGGCGCAGCATCCGGGCAAAGTCCTTGGCCTCTGCGTCATGGTCCGCAAGGGCCTCGAGGCCCTTGTATGCAATGACATCCTTCTGCGTGCCGGCCGAGTAGTATGCCTGCAGGAGCTGCAGGACCTTGGAAAAGGAGCCGGACTTTACGAAGGGCTCTATGTCCACGAAGCGGAAGTCCATCCCGCAGTTTTTGGCAAAGTTTTTGGTCTCATAGACGAGCTCATCCGCAAACGGCCCGCAGAGTATCATGGCGTTGTCCCGGTACATGCGCCCCACGCCTGTGTCTATGACATATGACACAGAAAGGACAGGGCGGTCTATGTCCTTTGAAAGCGTCACGGGGCACAAAGCATCCAGGTCCTTTTTGGAGACTGTCTGAGGACGGTCGGACAAGCCGCTTTCAACGGTTATGGTCTTCTTCTTTCTGAGGCTTATAAGGAGCTCTCCCACGGCTGCCTTCTGGGAGCCTGCGGGAAGGGCCTTGTAATAGTTGGCAACACAGCCCAATGCGTGGTCTATGGAGGCTAAGGTGTATCCGTCTTCACGGCACCGCTTTGTCGCCGCCATGACCTCATAATAGAGCAGTTTGAGATCATCCATCTCCTGTTACTCCCCGTTCTTCATCCTCTCAACTTCCTGAAGAATGCTGGCTATCTCATCGTCTGTGGGAAGCTGGTCCTCTGTCACGGGCTCCTCAGGAACGGGCTCCGGAACAGGCTCCTTCTGGCCGCCGAACTGGCCCTCGAACTCCCTGAGAGGATCTGCGGCAGGCTGCTCAGGCTGCTTGCCTCCGAACATTTTGGCAAACTCCTCCATCTCCTTGCGCTCCGCCTCGATCTCTTCGGGGGTCTTCTCCTTGACGGGAGCCTTCTCCTCTTCCGGAACGTCCAGCGTGGGAAGCTTCTTCTGTATCTCCTTGACGTTGACGTCTATCGCCGTCTTTATGATGTCTATGGTGTCATTGTCATGGTCCGCGAGGGCCTTCTGGTACAGGGACACGATGTCCGCGATGCTGTTTATGACTATGTCATCCTTGCGGCGCGAGAAGAGCTTCTTGGGACGCACGTAGTTGATGTTGCGCTCCACTTTCTTGAGGTACTCCTGGTACTTCTTCAGAGTGAGTTTGTACTGTCCGGGAAGGGGGATGAAGTAGCTTTCCAGGGACTCCACGTACTGCGCAAGCTCATTGTATGACTTGCCTATGGACTCCCTGTATGCGGAGAGCTTTGCAACATTGGCCTCTATGTAGGCCTGGCGGTCATTCATCTGCTTGGTGACATTGCGCAGCTGTGACGCAATCAGGCTCCTCTGGCCGTCCGTGCGGGCCTCTGTGAGCTGCTTGTACAGCTTCTCGCCCCTTGACTGCAGCGTCTGGAGCTGGTGGTCTTCCTTGAGCCCCTGGATTCCGTTGGAGATGTTGATGGCATTGTCATATATCTGATTTATGATGCTGTCCGCCTGGTTGAAAGTCTTGTAGATGACTATTCCTGCGTCCAGCTCATCCACTTCATCCGGGTTGACGGTGCCGACGTCTATCGTGGCCGTATTGGGAAGCATGCTTCCCAAGTCCGCATTCTTTGGCACCCTGGACCTCGACAGATTGCCGCTTCTTGCGTTCTCCGCAAGCTCCTCCGCCTTCACTGCAAGCCTGTTTATGTTGGTGTCTATGTCATATGTAAAGCCCTTGGCAATGGAATCACGCATCCTGTCCAGCTCCGCGCGGATCTGCTGATACATGCTGTACGTGGCCTCTGTATTGGGTATCTCCGTGTCCGCAATGAGGTCCTTTACCTGCATGAGACGGTCCACGGAATCCTTCATGGTGCCGGCATCCGTGCCGTTGTACTCGCTGGACAGGCTGTCAAAAGCAAGTATGTCATCCGCCGTCTGTGATATGAGCTTTGCAAGCGTGTTCTTTATTTCGCTGGTCATGATGGTTTCATCCCCTTCATTGTTCTCTATGTATTTCTGTACTGTCTCAAAGCTGGACTTGGCTTCCGCCCAGTCATTCAGCCTGGACAGGATGTTGTCATAATCACCCGGCCCCACAGCGCTGGCCACTGCGTTCACGACCCTCATGAGCATCGCGGAGCAGGACGCGTCCGCCTGCGCCTGGAAGGCGCGGAACGCATCTCCGTACAGCTTTATGGGCACACGGCAGAAGTCCGGGGACGCAATCATCCCTTCGGCCCTCTCTATCCTGTCCCTCATCGCGGGATTCTTTCTTTTCGCTTCCGCAAGCCCTTTAAGAGCCTGCCTTCTCGCATCTTCCGCACGCATACTTAAGTCTTTGTATCTCCCTGCTGTTATTCCAAAAGCATACACTGTGCCGCCTGAGGCAATCCTTCCCCGGCCCGGGCCCGGTCTTTAAGGCCCGCATATGTGACATAACTGCGCAATGTACGGCCTTGGCAGGCCTCTTACGGCCGCCCGGTGCAATGCGGGTTACAGCCCGGCTGCATCCACATACAGCTGCATTGCGTCCCCTCTCCAGGACTCAAGGGCCAGGACCTGCGCGTCCTCTGCCCTGGGGTTGGCCTTGTTTTTGGAGACGCCTGCATAACGGACGCTCCATTCCTTTGCAATCCTGTCCGCCTCATGCAGTGCATCCGCCATGCTGGTTTCCAGCATGAGGTTGGCGTATACGGCCACGTTGCGCCACAGCTTTATGTACTCTATGATCTGATATGCAGTCTGGAGGCCCGCCTGCGAGGAGTTGTCCACAACATGGGTGAGGCTCTCCTTGATGTCATTGAGGGTGCATATTACGTCCTTCATGGCGGCCTTGACGGTCTCCTGCCACTGGTCAAAGCCGGGGTACGAGGCGCGCTGCATGTACTGTTCGTTGATCTTCTTGTACCCGGCCTCGTCCACATCGTTCATGTCCCTCATAAGGGCCTTTGCGGCATCCATTGTGCCCTTGATGCAGTCATTGACCCTGAGGTTGAGCCCTAGGCTGTTGGCGCTCTGGGGAGCGGTGCGGTTGAGCTCATCCGCCGTGCTAGAAAGGTTGCGGAATTTGCTTCCGCCGCTGTCCGTGTTTCTAAGGGCCAGGATGGAATAAGCCGTCTTGACGCCTCTCTTTAAAACGTCATTGGCCGCCTTGCTGTCATAGCCGTTGTTTATGATGTAGTCCAGCGATTTCTGGATGGCCATTATGCAGATGTTGTACGCGGGAAGCGCATACGTCTGCACCATATTGGGCGCATACAGCTTCCTGCCCCTCTCCAGGCATCCGTACGCCGCAAGGGCCTCGTTTATGTTGTTTCTGTCCAGTGCCATACCCTGTCTCCAAAGCCTCACACAAGGCTTAGAATGATGATCTGTGCGTTATTTCTCCAGCGCGTCCTCATACTCTCCGGATGAAAGCATTATGAAGCCGTCTGTTACGGCATAATCCCTGCCTCCGGCCTCCCTCCTAAGCTTTGCTCTGTTCCTGGTCACGAAGTAGCCGTCATCCCAGTAGAAGGTCTGCCCCTTCTTCCCTGCGGCCCTAATCAGCTGTGCGAGATTGTTGTCCGCGGAGAGCCTGTCAAAGAGCACCCCTTCAAGGGAGCTTGCCTTGAAGCCCTTCTTGTATACCTTGCTCGCAGAGTTCTGGTTGAAGAAGCAGAAGTACATCTTAAGGCCGTCATCCGAGGCTATTATGTGCTCCACTTCGGTGTTCCCTATGCCGCCCCATTCCAGGTCGCCCTGCTCATACAAAAGCTCCATTACAATCCCTTTGGGGTACTTTGCGGCAATCTGCTTTACGGCAACATACTCTTTTGAGGTTATTTCAAAATATCCGAACAGGGGCGAGTGGCTTGAAGAGCGTTCCCTGCATCTGTCCAGGGTGTCCTCTATGCGCTTCAGCTTGTCCTCCGCATCCTCTGCAGGCGTCTTGTCAGCGAAGGTGCCCATGTCCGCAAGCCTTATGTTGGGGTTGCTCTCAATGAGCTCCTTAGCCTTCTCCAGCGTGTATTCTCCCTGTGACGCAAACTCCTCCGGGGCGGTTGAGATCATGTCCAGCATGTAATATGCGGCTTTCGTGACCACCCTTGCGGCCTCGTCCGCGGCACTTGCTGAAGAGCCTGTTTCTATGAAATACTGCTTGTACCTTTCACGGATGTCATCAAAGTTCTTTGGGTCTGTTATGCACCTGAAGTACGAGTACGCCGTCTTGTACCTTCCGACACCCACTATGTCCTCGTTGATGTAATCCTTGCTGTAATAATACCCGAGGTCCACGATAGCCTCCGGATGCAGCGCGTATGCTGCCTGTCCGCAGAACTCCACGGCCCTGTCCCTGAACCCCTCGGCCTCACTCTTTTCCTTTTTGGAAGTATTGACGTCAAACGTGGACGCCTTTTCGAGGTACGTGAGGAAGTTGGCCTTTGAGAGCCTGTACAGCTCATCATTTTCCCGCGTGACTGCCACCTGCCCCTCTCCGGGCACGACGCTTGCCCCGCACAAAGGGCACCTCAAATCCCCGTTGAAGAGCTCCAGAGGCTTAACCACTTCTTTTCCGCATTTGATGCATTTCATACCGTTATGCCTCCGTTATAGTGAAACTCTGAACAAGGTTGTCCCCGGCAAGCGTGTAGTTCTTGTCCGTGACAACTGCCTCTGCAGAGTAATTGCCGGGGTCTGACGGAGCCTCCCCAAGCATTGTGCCGTCTTCTGCGTAATACACGTACAGGACTCTGGCACCGGAATCCGAAGGCGTTGCCACAGGCGTTGTACCGCTCATATCCCACTCTATTGTAATGGTTTTGGGGGAGATTGTAAAGGTGCAGGAATCGTTGGACAGTGTGTAATTCGTATAGTCTGAGAGCACGGCCGCAGCCGTATACGTGCCTGCGTTTGTCTGCGCGCCGGATACGGAAAGCGTTACACTGTCCACGATATCCGATGTCGTAACGCCGGGCGCATGGGATGAGCCGTCATACGTAAACTCCGTTGCACCCGTCCAGGTTACGTTAACGGTCTTCCTGGCAATGCTGTATGATGTGGTCTCACTGCCGCTGGCAATGCTGTAATTGGCGGCTGTTAATGTGGCGGTCTGCGTATAGTCTCCCGCATCCTTGCTGGTTGTGTTGCTGTATGCGAAGCTTAAGGCAGACATCGTATCTGAGCCCTGCAGGCCCGTTACGGAGGATACTGCAGGATACTGGGCGGAGCCGCTGTATATGAAGGATGTCCCGTTCCAGATCAAGGTGACATCTTTCTTAGAGATGGTGTATGACGTGGTGTTCCCGTCATCCGCAATGACGTAGTTGTCTGCCGTGAGTGTTGCTGTCTGGGTGTAGTCCCCCGCATCCTTGCTTTCTGTGTTGCTGTATGTGAAGGTGAGAACAGACATTGTGTCTGTGCCTTCAAGGCCGTCCACGGAGGATACAGTGGGATACTGTGCGTAGCCGTTGTACGTGAAGGAAGTATCGCCCCAGTTGAGGGTGACGGTCTTCCGGCCAATGGTGTATGGCGTGCTGTCTTCGCCGTCCGCAATATAGTAGTTGGCGGCAGTTAATACGGCCGTCTGCGTGTAGTTCCCGGCATCGACGCTGTCTGTGCTGCCGTATGCGAAGCTTAATACAGAGAATGAATCTGTGCCTTTGAGGCCGGTTACAGAGGTTACCGTGGGATACTGTGCGGAGCCGTTGTATGTGAAGGATGCGGTGTCCCAGTTGAGGCTGACGGACGTCTTGGCTATGGTGTATTCCGTGGTCTCACCGCCGTCTTCTATGCAGTAATTGGCGGCGGACAGTATGGCCGTCTGTGTGTATGTGCCTGCATTCCTGCTGGACGTTCTGCCGTATGTGAAGGACAGTGCAGAGAAACTGTCTGTCCCCTCATACCCTTCCGCTGCCGTAACTTCCGGATACTGCGCATAGCCGTTGTATGTGAATGACGTGTCTCCCCATGTAAGGGATACCGTCTTCTTGGCTATGGTGTATGACGTGCTCTCCCCGCCGTCCGCTATGCAGTAATTGGCGGCCGTCATGGACGCCGTTTGGGTGTATGTGCCTGCATTCACGCTGGTCTGGCTGTCATATGTGAAGGACAGGTCTCCGAACGTGTCATCTGCCACAAGCCCTGTGACGGAAACTGCCGTGGGATACTGGGCTTCTGAGTTGTACGTGAAGGATGTGGTGTCCCAGATTAAGGTGAGGGCTTTTTTGACTATCTCGAATGATGCGGTCTCTGTGCCGTCTGCCAGGGTGTAGTTGGAGTTGTCTATGGTGAGCGTCACAGTGTAGCCGGTGCCTGTGGCTGTCTCATCACCGGCAACGGATGCATTGAGCAGGGAGTCTGTTATGGTGTCCCCGCCGAGCTTTGAGATGGAATACGTGTGCGAAGGAGTCTGCGCGTATCCGCTGTATGTGAGGGACAAGCTGCCCCAGTTTACAGTGAGCTCATATGCAGAGATTGTGAAATCACAGGTGCTGTTGCCGCCGTCTGATGCCAGACAGTAATTGTCTGCGGACAGGACGGCAGTGGCTGTGTACCCCTCTCCCGCATTCTGTTCCGCACCGCTGTATGTGAAGGACAGAACGCTGCTGAAGCTTTCACCGTTAACCAGCCCCTCTGCGCCTGTCACGGAAGGCGTCTGTGCCGTTCCGTTGTATGTGAGGTCTGCGTCTCCCCACACAAGAGAGACCTCTGCCTTCTCAATTGTGAATTCTGTGCTGTCTCCGGAGAGAGTGTAGTTGCCGTCCGTGATGGTGAGAACGGCTGTGCCGGATCCTGCGTTGGTAATGGCGCCTGTGACGGTGCCCGGGACATCGTCATTCCCCAGCGGGCTGTATGAATACTCCGGCACGTGGGACTGGCCGTCATATGTGAATGATGTCTCGCCCCATGTAACGGCAAGCTCGTACGGCGAAATGGTGTACGTGTATGAATTGCCGGAAGGGGTGTACAGGGCGGCCGTTGAGGAAGCCAGGGTGGCTCTGGCCGTATATGTGCCTGCATTAGTGGCGGTATTGCCTGCCAGTGTGTATGAGATGGTGTCCCCGTTCACGACATCGTTTTCATTGTAGCTGCAGCCTATTGTCTTGAGGCTTGAGCTGTACGTCATCTCCTCTTCCGGGGTCCAGGTGAAGCTTAGGGTCTTTTTGGAGACGGAGACGTATGCGGAAGTGCTGCTGGAGGCTGTAAGGGATGTCCTGGACGGTGCGGATATGGTTACGTACAGATGGTATGTGCCGCTGTCCGAAGGCTTCCTGTCCGTGCTTGTGCACGTCTTGGCTGTGCCCAGCGACTCTCCCGTGGCGGAAGTCCAGCTGTATGAAACGGTGAGCCAGCTGTATGCCGCCGTGAAGGATGCCGTAAGGGAAAGCGTGTCGCCGTATGTTATGGATGTGCTGCCGGTTATGGAAGGCGCTGCAGGCGCGTTGAGCTCCCATGCGGGGAAGATGGACATGCCGTCACTGAGAACCGAGGCGAAGTCTGATATGGGCATTGCGTAAGATGCGCTGCTGCCGGCTCCGTAGTACTCCCATGTGTATGAGAAGCCCTCGCGGCTCTCTATGCCGCTTAAAAGATACGTGCAGTAGTTTGCCGTGACGTACCTGTAATCCGTATTGCTGTAATGCTTGAACTCGTCCGGAAGGGAATACTTGGTGTCATTGCCGTCCAAGACACTGATCTGGTATACGTCCGCAAAGGCTATGGACACATCCTGGTCTGAAGAGATTGTGGAGTTTATGAGCTCATTTCCGTCCGTGCGCATCAGCGTGGAAAGGATCTTTCCGTTTGTGGACGTATAGCTTATGCAGCGGTCCGCCTCGGAGGATTCATCGCAGTGCACCATGTAATCATAGCTGTCCGTAATAAGCGTGCTCTGGAATGTTGTGCCGTTCTCCACCACTATGTCGGACAGGGCCTCGAAGTTCGCAGTTTTAAGGTTTTCGTACGTGTACGTGAAGGAGATGTAGCTCTCCCCCTCCGCGGTTATGGGCTTCACGCAGTTGCCGAGGTCCGTGAGCGGGCATTCGCTGTCTGACTCGTCTGAGGTTTCAGCGCGGCTGTAGAACTCGTTGCGGTAATAGTTCGCGGCGGATACCGGCGCGTAAATCCTGAAGCCGGAACTGACTTTTTTGGCATTGTAGTCTATGTTTGCGTCCATGATGTCCACAGGGTCTTCGGACTCGAGGATGAGCGTGCTGACGCCGCGGGCTGTAAGGAGGCCGGAGGACACGGCCGTGACTTTCCTGCCGTTGAACTCCTCCGGGACAACTACGGTGTTGCCGTCCCCGGAAAGGACCGTGGAGGCCGTGTAGGTGTCTGTGTTTTCGTTATATGTGTAGCCTATTGTGCGCAAGGAGTATGAGTAGCCGCTGTAGCCGTCCCCGGCCTGGCCGAAGAATCCGCCGTACCCTACCATTATGATGTACGCTATGCCGTATGCGGCATAGATGACGGCGAATATGCAGACTATGAGGCGCATTATGAATCCGGAGCCGGAGGCGCGGATGGCGGAAAGGATGGTCACGGCAACGGTCAGAAGCTGCATGACTATCCACATCACGAATGCGCTGTTGGTGAAGATTACATAGTTTACGGTGAGTGCGAACCAGATCCAGAAGGCAAGCGTCACGAGCACGGTGAACACGCCGTACAGGATGGGCGCAATAAGGCTGTGGCGGAACCTGAAATTGGACACGGCCGCGCAGGCGGCAAGCGCAAGATCCAGGATGAGAAGGATCAGCGGGAATATGATGTAATTGAAGGATATGTTCTGGATGCCGAGCGAGACTATGACGTTCACGTCTGCGAGGGCGCTCAGCACGATGCATATCCAGAGCCATATGCTCCAGAGCTTGGAGCCTAGGAGCTTCTTTTCCAGTTCTGTCTTTCCGGTCATAATTCACTTCCTTCAAGCTCTAGGCTTCATACGTGTCTGCGGGGACAGGCTTCTTCTCGGCACCCTTTATGTATCCGGTGTCCGTAACCAGAAGCTTGTCAAACTGGTACATGGACGTCCCCACACGGAACATTATGTACCTCTCGTTCTCTGCGCATCCGTGCTTTGCCCGGAGCGCCGCAATCCTGGCGCCCAGGCTTAAGATGCCCTTGTACTTTTTGAAGAGCTCCAGGCTCTCCTTCTGCTCCTCCGCAGTCCCCTGGCCCAAAGCCTTGCGGCAAGTGGGGCAGATGTTCATGGGAAGCCCGTTGGGGCCTACCCTTCTTAAATCCGGGCTCTTGTCCCGGTATACGTCACGGGAGCCGTCATAGAACCTGCCGCAGATCCTGCACTCATAGTTTTTGTCAGAAACCTTTGTGCGCATCCTGCCTTCCGCGGCATCAAAGAACAGCGTGGACGTTGCCACATAGCGGTCCATGGCGGACATGGGGTCATCCGCGTTGAGATATACGTTCTCCGGATGCGCGCATTTCCTGCACAGGCATACATCCTGCCTGAGGCCCGGAAGGCGCTGGCAGCCGCATATCTTAAGGCCCTGGCATCCGGACCACTTATCCCTGGCTTCCCTGCACGTGGGCGTGAGGGACAGATGCTTTGCAAAGTATGAGAGGCTGTACACGGACACTGTCTTTCCGTCCACCCTCATTGTGGCGGACATGAATCTGGAGAACGCCTGGCGTATGCCCTCCGGGCTCTTGTCCAAAGAGCCGTCTTCGTTCACGGAATAGACGCAGTATCTGCCGTTCAAGCCTGTGGACTCCGGGAAGGCTATGTAGTTGCCGCGGATCAGGGTGTCCTCCCCCTCGCGGCAGTCCCCGCGGCAGGAGAGGCAGCGCATGGTGGTGCCTGTTATGGAATAGTTTATGGAGAAGGCCTCGCGGCCTGCATAAAGGGCCGTGTAGAGAAGGTTGGACCACATGATCCTGGACACGGAGATGAGCTCTATGCTCTTGCACTCCAGTGAGAGTGTTACCGTTGAGCCGTCCCCCTGAATCTCGCCGTCCTTCTTGTGCTCCATGAGCACTTCCATGCTCTTTTCCGAGAACAGGAAGCAGTCCGAGAACCTCTCCGCTCCGTCCGGGGCGTTGAGGTCCGTCTCAAGGCGGGTCTTCAATGTGGAGGATATGGCGCCCTGGTTGAGGTCCCTGACAGGTGTCTCCTCACGGGTCTCTGAGATGTCATTGAGGCAGGTGTCCACGACATACGCCTGCTCGCGGGTGAGCATGGTGTAGCCGTAGCTTTTGGAGTCCGTCCTGCCTTCGTATCTGTAGTATATGCGCCCTATTACGGGTATGGGCTGGCCCACGCCGAAGGAGACGTTGACCTTTAATTTCGCGCAGTAATACAGGTCCGGAGTGCCCGTCTGCGAGCCAAGCTTTAAGGTGAGAAGCCCGTTGGGCTTCGCCTGAGGGGATGCGGACTTGGTGCCGTTTGCGGCACGAAGCGCGGCTGCGTCCGGGGATTCGTCAGAATCGTTGTATATGAGCTCTCCTATGACGCCCACAAGGTCCTTGGCACAGTCACGGGCTTCCCTCTCGTCCATGTCCTGGTCTATGACGTACTCTATGGTGAAGTATTTGCGGTGGTATGCGTCCGCTATGCGGTCCCTGCGCTCCGCCCAGTCCGAGTCCGGGGACTCCATGGGCTCCGCATTGCCCTCGCGGAGGTTTGCAAACCAGGATGCGCCGGAAGCGGTGAAGACTGCGGCGTCCTCGCCGCGGCGGGTGTCATTGTCCAGCTCGTATGCTATGTCCTCCGCTTCGCCGGGCATGGAGAAGACGATGCGGTTCCTGTCTGAACGCTTTGCGTCTATGACGTACTGCGTGCCGTTCTGGGACAGACGCTCATAGAAGCGCGCCGTGCCCGTCTTCCTGGCGTTTGCGTCCTCGTTCTCAAGGAGCTCGGCGATGCTGTTGAAGATGTTTACGTTGTCTTCGTTTCTGGTGACCTTAATTGTCTTCATTTCCGCTCGCCTCCAGAATCTCCTCAATCTCTTTCACCTGCGCAGCCTCTTTCTCCAGTATGGTGCAGAACTGCGCATCGCCCAGGCTGTTGTTCCAAAGGTACTGAATATGGCCTGAGAAGGTCTTTATTGTAATCCTCTCCAGTCTTCCGGCCTTGCTGTCCGGAAGCCCGCTTCCGCGGCATACGGGGCACACGGCGTCCCAGTTGTCATCGAAGTCAATGACGTACGGCCCCGGAGCGCACCTGAAATCCACGTTGCCGTGCCTTCTGCCGTCTGCATAGCATGTCATGCAGCCTGCAACGGATTCTGCCATCTGGGCGTCGGAGCGCGGGGGCATGCAGCTGCGGCGGTACAGGCCCCTTTCGCACTCTCTGTAGTGGGGGCATCTTCCGCCGCGGGATGAGTGCAGGCACTTGTCCGCTGCGTTTATATAGAGCTCTCCGGCCTCGTATGCCTCAACGGCCTCGCAGTCCGGGAAGTTCTCCCTGTGGGCGCTGCAGTTGGACAGGGCGCACAGCTTGTTGCAGAAGTACACGCGCTTGTGCGGAGCGCCTGTGGAGCACATTATCTTGTCCGCATACAGGTCCATGCACTTGTATCCGCCGTGGCCTGTGTTGGAGCGGGTGAGACGGTGCGTGGAGTCCTTTTGGCACTGGAACTCCGCGTTTGAGATGCGGTCCATAAGGTAGAAGCAGTTGTCTGCATGATGCTCGTTGCATATGAGCTTGTTGCGCTCATACTCGTCCCTGTAGGTTGTCTCCGCTTCCATGCCTGTGGACTTCAGATACACGTACGCCTTCCTTTCATCCGGCGCCAGGCGAGATATGTATCCTCCGTTCTGCTCCCCGCCCACTTTGAGCTCACCCAGCGCCGTGTCATACTCCTGCTGGGGCATTACAAGAACCCTCTTGCACTCCTTGCACTGCACGCAGACCATGCTGGAGTCATTGCATCCGGAAAGGATGGTGGCATCCCCGTTGTCCACGGCAAAGAGGCCGATCCCGGTGAAGTACGCAAGAGCGTACCCTTCCAGCTGGTTGATGTCCGCAAGGGAATACACTGTGACGTCCCTGGACTGTCCGAGGCGGAATATGCGGCCCGTCTTCTGCTCCATGTCCACAGGATTGCATGACACCTGGAAGTTTATTATGACGGCGGCTTTCTGCAGGTTGGCGCCGTGCGTGTAGCCGCCCTTTACAATTAGAATGCAGTCTGAATTGGCCTCGTTGTTGAACCTGGCGAGGTCCGCCTGCGAGATTCCGGAATCATCCCCTGAGTCCGGGTCTGCCGCCTTTGATGCGTCCACGGATATGAAGGCGCGTGCGGAGCCCTTCTTCTTTAACGCGGCCTTGAGGTCTTTTTCCAGGCGGTCATAGAGGGACGGCTCCACCGTTCCGTCCGTGCGTGTCTTCTGCTTGTTTGAGGCAAGCTCGTAGTCGAAGAAGATTATGACCCTCTCATCGCTGTGCTTTGCAAGGATCTTCAGCACGTATGACAGCTTGTTCCTGTAGCTGTCCTCCTCCGTGGCGTACTCATACGGCATGAGAAGGTTGAACTGGCCTGATCTGCCCTTTTCCGCAGACTCATACATCTGCTGTGAGGAGTGCCTGTCCGGGAAGTTGCCCAGCATCTTTTCATAATAGTTGAGATATCTGGGCTTGAAGCCCTCCTGCGCCTGTGCGTCCGGGACGGCGTATTCATCCCCGGCAAGAGTTTCCATGAGAGAGCGGGCCACGGCCGCATAATACTTCTGCGGAGGCCTGTCTATGTTGTCGAAGAACTTGTGCCTGTAGCCGCCTATGTTCTTCTGCGGGTAGTACTTCTCCGGGAACCTTGAGATGACGCCCGCATAGTCCAGCTCCATCTCCACCCCTCCGGGGCCGCGGAAACTGAACTTCTTGTCCTTCATGGACCCCTTCCTCACAGGGCAGAAGTACAGGTTCACCGTCTTCTTGGAGACGGATATGTTGCGTATCCTGGATCTGGGCTGGCGTATCATGATGAGCCCTAAAAGCTCCTTGTACGCCTGCGCTATGCTGTTGTCCTCGCGTTCCTTCCACCTGCCGTTTTTGGAGTCTTCCAGAAACTCGTCTATCCAGCTTATGCGGTACCAGTCATTGGCGGAGTCAAAGGCGGCGGCGGAGCGCCCCTCCTCCTGCAGCCAGTCCAGGAAGGCCTGGCGCATGGGGGTGGTTATGTTGTCCTCGCGCTTTGCAAAATCCTCCAGCTTCTTGTTCTTTACGAAGTCCGAGATGTTGTCCGCGCCCTTGCAGACCTTTTTGGAGTAGAAATCGCGCTCCGCTGCATAATCTGCGCCGTGCTGGTTGTTTTCGTTCTCGTTTGCAAAGAACTCATTGGGATCGCCTCCCCTGCGGCGTATGAAATACCACAGAGGGAACATGCCCTTCAGATTCCCGTTGTGAGGGGTAGCGGAGAGCATGAGGCAGTAGCACTCGTTGCCGGTGCCGTCCCTTCTCTTTTCCTGTATCATGCGGGACAGCTGGCTCATTGCCGGAAGGTTCCCTTCGTTGCACAGCTCATGGGCCTCGTCCACTATTATCATGTCAAAGATGCAGCCCTGCGAGAAGGCATTGTTCCCGGCCCACATCTTGAATACCTGCAGGTCCACAAGGATCGGCCTGACCGGCCTGTTGCCCTTGCGCTCTATTATGGAGCGCCAGTTGTCGCATGAGGGCGTATTGCGGGTTATGACCTGCAGGCAGTCCCCCAGGCCGAATTTGCTGCACAGGACATCCGTCCAGGAGTCTATGACCTCACCCGGAGCCACAATGAGCAGAGTGCCGACCTTGCCCCTGTATGAGAGTTCCGAGAGCACCACGCCCGCCTCGAACGTCTTGCCGGAGCCCACAACGTCTGCCAGAAGCCCGAATCCGCGCAGGTTCTTCAGGAACATTGCCGCGGCGTCCCTCTGGTGGTCCAGGATGACTTTCCCCCCTTCATGCACGGTTTCATCCCACTTGATGCCGTACCTGGAGCCGGGCGCCCTTTCATACGCGTCCAGGCTTATCTTGAGGGAGCCGAAGTCATCGTATCTGTCCAGCTCATCCACCGCGTCTTCCATCCTCTTGACATAGGAAGTGAGCTTTTCCACGTTCCCCATCTCTTTTTCGGTCTGCTTGGCGGATGAGAACTTGTCCTCTACATTCTTGATTTCAATTTTCCCGATCTTTTCTATGATCCTGTCATCATTTTCCATCAGACATTTACCCTGTCATAGCGATTGTATTCATTCTCTAAATGATGTCTTCACGGACCCGTTGTGCCTGCCCCAGGCGGCGTCCGCTGCGTGTGATAATCTTTGCCCCGCGGGCAATATGCCCGCATATGTGCCCTTCTTGGCACTGCATGCCGGTGCGCGGCATGCCTTTGGAAATCCCCCCGGCAATGACTGGCGCCTTAAGGCGCCCGGTGCGCCGTGCGGCGCGTGTGCGGTTTCAGATAAACGGTTTTCTGTGCACTGATTCTTAGTGCAGGGACTCGCCCGTATCCACGGAAATGGTGCGGTTGAAGTCCATGATGAGGTCCTGCGGCTGGACGCCGCGGACGGTTGCGGTGCCGCCCGGGCCCCGGTATGTGATGTCAAAGGTCTTTCCGGAGTTTGAGGTCTCGCCCGTCCTGTTGTCCGTCATGCGGGCGAAGGTCACGGCCATTCCCTCCTTGTCTATGCGCACTCCGACGTCCACATAGTACACTTTTTTGCGTGTGTCATAGGGGCTCTCCCCCCTGTCATGGACCTTGAGTCCCGTCACAAGGTTGGAGCGGTTCCTGTACCACATGCAGACCTTTTCGCTGTTGCCCCCGCCCTCCAGGCGGAAGCCCAGCTCGCTCTCCAGAGTGCTGTACACATCCTTCTGTATGGGATCCCTGGCGGCAGAGTCATGCGGGACTGCAAGGAACACGCGTCCGTACTTCGCATTATGCACCTGCAGGATGCCTGAGAGCGTTGTATTCGGCACATGCGAGAAGTATGATACCGGCCTTGTGCCTATGCCTACGCCGTACACCCCGTCCTTGTACAGCTTCTGTATGTCCTCCGGAACGTCATAATCATCCGGGAAAGCAGAGCTGTCCGTGATTGATGATGAATAGATGTAGATGTCATCGGACTGAGCGCTGGACAAAAAGTAGGTCTGGCTGTACTCCTTGTACTGCACGTTGCCGGAGGCATCCTTTATGTAGCGCTCCCTGAATTCCCCGGCGCATCTTTGCAGCGTCTGGTTCTCGAAGTCCAGCACGGAGCCCATGTTGGCTATGACGGAGTAGAACCTGCGGTTTTCCGTGCCCGTTTCGCCGGGGCTCCTTGTGAGGTATGCTATTGTCCCGTATGACTTGGTGAGGCACACCATTATCCTGTCCTTGCGCAAGGCCACTATGGCCGCCCCTACCGAAGGGCCGTACGAGAAGATGTCCGTTCCCTGCACGGAGTATGCCGTGTCACGGCCTGAGGAGACGAAACAGTCCTCAAAGGTCTTCACCTTCTTGCCCGGATCTATCCTGCTCACAACGGACTGCACGAACTCCTTGAGCCCTGCGGTGCCTGCCGCGCCGCCGGTCAGGTATATCCTGGATGCGTTTGCGTTTGTGCTCCTGTACTCTGTGAGCTCTCTCCTTATGTAATCCCCGATCCTGTACGCAACGCTGCCCCTGACGCACGTGCGGCCGCCGGGATTGATGCCTATGCTCTTTGCGAACTCCGCCTGCGTGACGTTTTCGTATATGTCCACGTCCCTTATGACGCTCACAGGCACTCCGTCCGGATAGTCCGTGCTGTCCCCTTTGCGTGCCTCGCGGCCCAGGATGACCTTTGCCGCCTTTATGCTCTTCATGAAGAGGTAATTGTTGGCCCTGGAGCCCTTCTCATGCAGATGGTCTGCCGATCCTGCGTCTCCTGTGCCCATGGCGCCCATGCCGATTATCTGCTTCTCTATCTCTTCCACGAGGGCCTTGTCTATGTCGTTGCCGCCAAGCTTCTGCCAGTCACTGTGGCCGGTTATGCCGTCTATGTTGAACGATGTCCCCTTGCCCCTTGTGAGCTTAGTGAACTTCACAACAGAGATGCGCTCCTCGCCTATATCGAATATAAGCGCGCTCTCCGTGCCCCTTTCCCCCAGGCCGTCATAGTATGCCGCCAGCATGCCAAGCACCTTTGCGGAGGACTGCACGGAGACATTTGCCCCTGCTGCATACCCGCGCGCTTCCGTTACGGCCTTTATTAACAGCCTCTGGTACTCATCCACATATGCGGAAACAGACTTCGGAGGCACCACAAGGGTGTAGCTTACATTGAGCGCCGGCCCGAAGTTCTCCTTCATAAGCCCTGTGAAGAAACGGGCTATTATGCGGGCAGCGTACGCAAAGAACTGCTCGCAGACGCTCCTGGGCGTATCCTGCGGGGCGGTGAAGAAATACTTGTCATACGGGCTTGCGCCCCTTTCGCCGCGCCCGGTTTGCACATAGTCCCTGTAATATGACTCCGGGACGGTGTTTGTTATTGGAAACTCAAACAGCGGAAAACGGCGGCATCCTTCATAGTATGCCCTGCTGATCGTAATGATGCTGAGAAGGTCCTTTATCTTTACAACCGTGGCGAATGACTTCTCATTGCTCCGGCCCACTTCATACCCGAAGAGCCACTTTGAGCGGTCTGCGTCATAGCATGCCACAGCAGGGACCGCAATCTCCGAATACCGGGGATCCACGACCTTCAGCACCGTCTCTGTTCCGTTGTCATCCCGGAAGGCGCAGGCGATCTTCAGTGAGTCGCTGCCGAGATCCAGGCTTAAACAGTATTCTCTGCCCATATGCCTTTCTGTGTTTATCTGCTTATATCTTGTCTTTTCTGTCTGCAGGCCCCCTTTCAGAGGTCCTGCGGGGCCCTGCGGCCACATGTCCTGCGGGCTATCTGTTGGCTGCGTTGCCCGTGTCTATTTTCATGGGGTTTGTAAGATCCACAATGAGGTCTTCGGCCGGCACATCACAGGCCCTGCACCTGTTCCCGTATTCGTTTATGTATTCTATATCAAAGAGTTTGCCCCTGTTCAAGTCACTGTCTCCCGGGAGCACTTCATGCATCCTGGCGAACGTTACGGCATATCCGTCCTTGTCTATGCGCACTCCCTCGTCCACGTGGTAATTGTTATTATCGCTGCTGTCTCCCTTATCCACAATGCTGTATATCCGCGTAACCCTGCACCGCCTGTTCCTGTAATACATGCAGGTGGTTGTGCCGGTCTCCCTGCCTTCCAGGGTGAAGCCGAACTCGTCATGAAGGGTGTCCAGCGCCTGCTCCGTAATGGGCCCGTTGGAGCCGTCCCGCAGCGGTGTGGCAAGATATGTCATCTCACCGTACGGCACTTCCCTGAATGATTTCACGTCCTTGAGCCAGTACCTGCCGGCTGCCTCGTAATGCACAAAGTACCTTACGGGCACTTTGCCTGCACCGGAGCGGTATGCCTTCTGTATGTCCTCCGGAATGCTGCTGTCTTCCGGGAAATAGCAGCTGTCCGTTATGTTCGCGGAATACACGTACATGTCCGTCTCATTCACGTGCAGCGTATACGTCTGCCAGTACTCCTTGTACAGCACATTTCCGGAAGAATCCTTCACGTATCTCTCATGCGACCTCCCGGAAGGGTTCTGTGTTGTCCCGTTCTCAAAATCCAGCACAGAGCCCATGTTGGCCCATATGGTGAAATGCACCGTCCTGGGATAATTGAAACTGGCCTCATTCCTCTCTTCCAGAAGTCCTGCGCATCTGCCGTATGACTTTGTAAGGCAAACAACAATCCTGTCCTTCCTGAGGGACACAAGCGCCGCGCCCACGGAAGGGCCGTATGAGAATATGTCCGTGTCCTTTACGGAGTATGCAGTGTCCCTGCCGCTTGGCTTGAAGCACCTTGCGAAGGTCCTTACCTTCTTGGTGCTGTCCACGGAAGAGATGGCCGCCTGCACATAGTCCGCAAGGCCCGCGGTGCCTGCTGCGCCTCCCGTGAGATACACCTTGCGCACGTTTCCGTCTGCGCCCTTGTACTCCTTTATCTCGCTGATGATGTAATCCGCTATCCGGTCCGCCACGCTTGCTGGGAAACGGCTCCTGCCGTCCGGGCGGGTGCCGATGCTGCGCGCAAAGCTTTCCTGAGTTATATTCCTGTATATGTCCACGTCCCTTATGACGGACACAGGGACGCCGTCCGGATAATCTGTCTCATCCAGCCCGTACTCACGGCCAAGGATGACTTTAGCGGCCTTGACGCTCTTCATGAAGAGGTAGTTGTTGGCCCTGGAGCCTGTCTCATGCAGATAGTCCTGGGAGCCTTCCGCCCCTGTTCCTACGGACTCCATCCCGAGGATGTCCCTCTCTATGTCCTCCACAACGGCCTTGTCTATGTCATTCCCGCCCAGCTTTCTGGGAAGGCTGTGGCCCGAGACGCCGTCTATGCTGAACGAGGACACGCCGTCCTTGGTGTGCTTTGTGAACTTCACAACGGATATGCGCTCTTCGCCGATGTCAAAGAGCAGCGCGCTCTCCGTGCCGTTCACGCCGAGGCTGTCATAATATGCCGCCAGCATCCCCAGAACTTTTGCGGATGTCTGGACTTTGACGCTTCTTAATCCCCTCCCTCTGCGCTCCTTGACCGCTTCCATGAACAGGCGCTTCAGCTCATCCACGAAGGCATCATTCTCCTGCGGCTTGACTATAAGCGTGTAGTTAACCTTGAGGGCGGTGTCATACTCCGCCTTGAAGAGCCTCTTGAAGAAGCCTGCTATGATGTTCACCACGTACGCAAAAAACTGTTCGCATACGCCCCTGGGTGTGGTCTCCCCTGCGGAAAAGAACCATTTGCCGTATTTTTTGGCCTCAGCGGAGCCGCCTGCATAATTGGCGTAATATGACGCGGGGATGGTGTTGGTTATAGGGAACACGAACAGCGGAAACTTATTGACGGACGTATAGAACGCGGGGTTCAGGGCATTTATGTTCAGCAGGTCCTTAATCTTCACTACGGTGGCGTATGACTTCTCGCTGTTTCTGCCCACTTCATACCCGAAGAGCCACCTGTCCCTCTCTGCATCATAGCAAGCCACGGCGGGGATGGCTATCTCTGAATATCTGGGGTCCACAACCTTGAGGACCGTCTCTTTTCCGCTTGAATCCAGAAATGCGCAGGCAATCTTCACCGTATCGCTGCCCAGATCCAGGCTCACATTGTATTCTCTGTCCATATAACCAGCTTTTCCATACAATACGTCTATTTTATTATAGCTTCAAAATGCCAAAAATCAAGCTATAGGACACTAATATGGCCTCTGCAGGCCAATTTGTAAAAAATTGTCTCACAGGCCGGACAGCGCCTGTCATGGAGTTCCGGATATTGGGCCGGCAATGAATCCTGCGGCTTCCGGCGTCCGGGGGACAGGAATATATTAACTTTCGTTTGTGCATTATGCACAAACAAAATATGCAGATTGAGTGAAATAAGATGAACGGCATTGCCTGGGCACAGCTGCACCATTCTATACAGGCGGCATGCCACGCCGGATTGTCATTATGGTCTCATTGCAGGAGACATTTTACCTGCGCCGCCCTCCGGATGACCACAGCAGGGAACGGCTGTTATTCCGGATTGGGTTTGAGTATGAACATTTGTTTCTTAGCGGTTCTGATGCAAACCAATACTTGCATTTTCCGCGGAGACCAGGGCGGAAAAAAGCACGGCCGCCGGGGCCGTGCGTGAGAGTGCTGTGCGGATTGCAATGGGGGTTAATCTTTCTCCGGTGCGGACTTCAGCATGTCCCTGAAGCGGGTCCAGGTGTCCGTGTATGAGCTCTGGCTGAGATGGCGTCTTGCCTCTGCATTTCCGCCTTCCATGGCTTTTTTGTACCACTCGTCTGCGAGGTCATGACTTGCGTCTGTGCCGCAGCCGTGCTCATAGCAGTGAGCCAGGGCGCACTGCGCGTCCGGGTCTCCCTGCTCTGCCGCCTGCATGTACTGTTCCAGGGCCAGACGGTACAGCCTGTCTGCCTCCTGAAGGTTCTGCTCCACGCCGGAGCCGCATTCACAGCATGCCGCCAGGCCGCACCGGGCGTCTGGAAGGCCCTTGTCCGCCGCCGCTTTGAGGAGCTTTGCACCTTTTTTGTCATCCCTCTTTACGCCTGTTCCGGTGAGATACATAGCGCCAAGCAGGGTCATTGCGATGTCATCCCCGCGCTCTGAGGCGCGCCTGAACCATTTTGCGGCCTTTTCTGCATTCTGTTTCAAGCCGTATCCCATGAGACGGCATATGCCAATCCCGAACAACCCGTCCGGATCATCATCCTTTGCCAGGTCTATGAACCACTCGGCAGCCTCGTCCAGTTTGTTGTATGTGAGCTCTACGGATGTCTGGATACCCCATAATTTGCGCTGTCTGGAGCCGTTGCAGCAGTTGTACAGCATCGCAAGGCAGATTTTTGCGGCATCAGTGCCTTGTGCGGCCGAGCGCCTGTACCACACTGCGGCCTCTTTGAAATCCTGTGTCTCTCCTTTCCCTGTCCTGTGCATCTCCGCCTCAAGAAACTGTGCGTACCTGTTGTTTCTGTTCACTGCAGAGAGCGTGAGCCAGTATCCGGCCTCTTCATAATTTTTTTTGACGCCTCTGCCGGTCATGAGCATCTCTCCAAGGAGGCCGAAGGCATCCTGGCAGCCCTTGTCTGCCGCCTTTCTGATCCATTCATATGCTTTGGGATAATCCCTCTTGACCCCGTCGCCGTTGTAATAGTTGTACCCGAGACCGACCATGGCGGCTGCATTGCCCTGCTTTGCGGCCTTCCTGTACCACTTGACAGCCTGTTTGCTGTCTGTCTTAACCAGCATCCCCATGTCATACAGGTCTCCCACCATAGCCTGGGCATCCGCATACCCTTTCTGTGCGGCCTGCCTGTACAGCCTGAAGGCCAGGTCACAATCCGCATCCACTCCGTTTCCGGAGAAAAAGCATTCCGCAGCCATGAACATGGCTTCCGGATCGCCCTGCTTAGCCATTTCCATGTATGACCTCACAGGTTCAGGGTAATTCTTCTCCTCCCGTATTTCCTTTTTCTCTTTGCCCATATTCCCTCCTTTGCCTGCTGTATGAGTCATTGCTGCTTTCCGGACACCCAATGTTAGCACATTGCAGATGTCTTATGCAATTGCTTTATGCATTTTGCACGTTGTCCTGCACGAATCTGCCCGCACAAATACGCGGGCAAAGCAATGAATGTAAAATCCGGAACTGGATTCCTTATTCTTCATGCACGCAGCTGGGCGGCAAGGCTTTCACGGTCATTTCTGCACAGACTTCAGACAGGAGCGTCCCGGAGCGGAAAAGGCACGGCCTGCCGGAGCCGTGCCGGTAATTCGTATGGAGTACGTGTGGTTTAATGCTAGAAGTTAATATCCTGTTCGTACTTGCTGAAGTTTATCTGGGCCTCTGTGTTGCCAAGGTCCGCGGCCTTTTTGAACAGCTCTTTTGCAAGGGTTGTGTTCATTTCAACGCCGTTTCCTTCTTTATACAGGTAAGCGAGGGCGCACATGGCCTGGTCATCGCCCAGATCCACGCCTTTTTGGTACTGCTCCGCAGCAAGTTTGTACCATTTGTCCGCTTCAACCTGGCTGCGCTCCGTGCCGGAGCCGGTCGCATAGCACATTGCAAGCCCGCACATGCCGTCCGCGCACCCCTGCTCTGCAGCAAGGCGGAACTGCCTCACTGACTCTTCATCGTTTGCCTTCACTACAAGGCCTTGGATGTAAAGGGCTGCGAGCTTGCTCTGAGCTACGGGATCTCCTTTGTCTGCGGCCGCGGAAAGATACTTTACAGCTTTGTTTGCGCGGTACCTCGCGCCGAATCCTGTCATATAGCAGACGCTCAGTCCGAATGCAGCATCCCTGTCTCCCTGCTTCGCGCGGGCAGTCAGCCACTCCGATGCTTTTTCATAATCTCCGTTTGCCAGGCATAAAGATACGTCTATGCCCCAGAGGCTGCGCTCTGTTATGCAGCTGCCTCCGCCGTACAGCAGCGTTAGGGTCATCTCCGCAGCTCTGTTTTTGTGCATGGCGGAATACCTGTACAGCCTCGTGGCCTCCGGAAGATTTTTTTCAACACCCAATCCAATCCTATACATTTCTCCAAGGACATACTGGGCGAAATCATCCCCCTGCTCCGCCCCTTTGCGGAACAGCCTCGCTGCCTCATTGTAATCCTGCTCCACTCCCATTCCGGTGATGTACAGTATGCCGAGAAAAGAGTATGCAGCCAGGTAATCCTGGGCAATTGCTTTTTTGTACCAGTCAGCGGCTACGGCATAATCCGGTTCCACACCCAGACCGTATTGGTAGGAAAATCCCATGGCGCACTGCGCATACGCCTCACCCTGCACCGCAGCCCTTCTGTACCACTCCAAAGCTTCTGCGGAATCCTGCCGTACCCCGTTTCCCTGTGAATAGCAGTCTCCAAGCTTGCTTTGGGCTCCCGGTATGCCCTGCTCTGCCGCTTCCTTCAGTTCTTCAATCTCATGCCAGGTCATCTTGTGTGTGTAATCATCCATGTAATCCGCCGCTGCCATATAACGCTCCTCCACGATGCGCCTGTTCCGGCTGCATCAACCCGTTTCAAGTTAACATATCGGGCCGGCTTATGCAAGTTTATTGCAGCATATTGCTGCACTTTGCCTTGTATCACGGACATTTGGCAAACAGTCCGGCGGCAGTATGTGCCTGTCCGCAGGATATGAAAAGGCACGGCCCGTACCGGTCCGGCGGGGCTGTGCCTTGGATTTCTGTTGCAGTGATGCCTGCGGGCGTCTTATGCTCCGTACAGGTCTGCGAATGTGGCCTTGAGAGCGGGGTACAGCTTGCGGAAGTTTGTGTAGCGGGCCTCGTACTTTGCAGCGGCGTCCGGGTCCGGAAGGATGGTCTCCTTCACGTGCACTATGGATTGGATGGCCTCCATGGGTGAGGAGTATTCGCCGCAGCCTACCATGGCGAGCATTGCGCCGCCGTATGAGGGACCCTGCTCCGTCTCCACTATGTCCACGGGCATGTTCATTATGTCCGCCACTATTTTGCGCCACAGCGGGCTCCTGGCTCCGCCGCCGCAGAGCTTCGTGCGGGTTATCTCAACGCCGTTGGCGCGGGCGGCCTCCAGGCAGTCCCTGAGGGCAAAGGTTACGCCTTCCAGGACGGCAAGTGTCATGTCCTTGCGGTCTGTATCGGGGCGGAGGCCAATGAAGCATCCGCGGGCGTTCACGTCATTGTGCGGAGAGCGCTCTCCCATAAGATACGGCAGGAAGTACACGTCATTGTCCCCTAAGCGGCACTCAAGGTCCTTCTGCTCCTTGGGGTAGTTCTTGGTCTCAAGGATTCTTTCCATCCACCATCCGTTGCAGCTTGCCGCAGAAAGGATGCAGCCCATGAGATGATATCCGCCGTCTGCATGGCAGAATGAATGAAGCTTGTTCTCCTTGTCCTCGGCGTATTCTGCAGCCGAGACGAAGAGCGTGCCGGAAGTGCCGAGGGATATGGTGCATCCGCCCTCTCCCGCCGTTCCTGTGCCAATGGCAGCCGCTGCATTGTCCCCTGCGCCTGCTATAATCTTCACATCTCCCAGGCCTAAGTCGTCTGCTATGTCCTTCTTTAACGTGCCGGTAACCTCATAGCTTTCATGGAGCTCTGGGAGCTGCGCAAGAGAGATGCCGCAGATGCCGCACATCTCCTTGGACCAGCAGCGGTTGCGGACATCCAGAAGGAGCATGCCGCTGGCGTCCGAGAGGTCTGTAGCAAAGGCCCCGGAAAGACGGTATGCTATGTAGTCCTTGGGAAGCATTATCTTGGCAATCCGGGCAAAATTGTCCGGCTCGTTGGCCTTGAGCCACAGGAGCTTGGGGGCCGTGAAGCCTGCGAAGGCTATGTTTCCGGTATACTGAGAAAGCTTTGCCTTGCCTATGGTCTCGTTAAGGTACTTTGTCTCTTTTTCCGTGCGGCCGTCATTCCAGAGGATGCAGGGGCGTATGACCTCGTCCTTCTCGTTGAGGATTACGAGGCCGTGCATCTGCCCGCCGAAGGATATCCCGCGGACGGAGTCCCTGTCCTGCCCGCAGAGAAGGTCTTTAAGACCCGCTATAACTGCGCTGTACCAGTCCTCCGGAGACTGCTCGCTCCAGCCCGGATGGGGATATGAGACATTGTAGAACTTCGTGGTCTCGGAGAGGATTCTTCCGTTGGATGATACAAGCAGAAGCTTTACGCTGCTTGTGCCAAGGTCTATTCCTATGTACGTGTTCATGATTGCACCGTTAAACTGCTGTTATGCTGCAGATAAGCCGGATAAGCCGTATGTTACACCGTTATGTTTTCGCCGGTTAAGCCTACGTATGCGCCCTGTTTTGCTTCACTGGAGTCCTTGTGGGCAAGAAGCCACTTGTTTGCGGCCCAGAGCACAGGGTCCTGCGCGCCTGCAGGACGGGCAAGATTGGTTCCCTGCGGAAGGACTACAATTACACGGAAGCCGGAGCCGGCTACTCCGCAGGGGGCGTAATGAAGGGTTGTGGCATATACCTCCACCGCTTCCCCCGCAGGGACCAGGAAGGCCTTTACGCTGGATGTGTCCAGCTTGCCGTCCTCTATGTCCTGCCTGCGCGCAAGAAGAAGGATTATGTCACTGTCCGGGATGTTTATCTCGCTGCTGGTGTGCCACTCCAGGCAGTTGAGGGTCTGGTTGTGGCCGTTGCAGTATCCTATCTGCACAGGGAGGCCTCCGTACAGCTCGCGCTGCACTGTGTCCTTTGCGGGGCAGGCCTGCAGATCTTTGTCCTCCGGAACGTACACTGTGCCGCCCGCAGGACAGGGCTTGGCCTTTAAGATGTCCACGAGAGCGGATGTGTCCAGGTCCGGCAGAGAGCCGTACTCTGCAAACTCTTTGTCATGTATACTGTATAATTTCATGATTTTGCCTTGCTGGTTTATATAGTATGCAGCCCGGTGCTGGGACTGGGCTGCATATGGATGTCTGTATTGGATTATGCCTTAAAGGGGTTCTCTGTTGGATACGGCAGTGCGGCGGGCTGGTTGTAGCCTATCTTCTCTGCGCCGAGATACTTGAAGACCTCAAAGAGAGCCTTGCCGCTCTTTCCGAAGGCTACGGCCGCATGATGAGGGAATGCGTTCTGGATTAAGACATGGCGGTAGAAACGGCCCATTTCCTTTACGGCGAAGATGCCTGTCGTGCCGAACGTACGGGTGGGAACGGGCAGGATCTCTCCCTCTGCCACATATGCGAGAAGATGGTTGTCCGAAGTGCTCTGGAGCCTGTATACGGTTACGGGGCCGGGGACTATGTCTCCCTCTATGGTGCCGTTGGTGACTTCAACGGGCAGTGAGCGTGCCATTATCTTCTGGTACTTCATCTCAGGGTTGATGAGCTTGTATGAGCAGGTGTTGCCGCAGTGGAAGCCCATGAAGACGTCCGTGGGCTTGTAGCCGAACTGCTTTAAGATGTCTGCCGTGTAGATGTCCCTGGGAACGGTGTTGTTGATGTCCAGAATGGTTGCAGCGTCTCCGGAGACGCAAACGCCTATGTACTCTGAAAGGCACCCGTAGATGTCCACTTCGCATGACACAGGGATGCCGCGGCCGGCTAAGCGGGAGTTGACGTAGCAGGGAACGCACTTGAACTGCGTCTGGAAAGCGGGCCAGCACTTGCCGGCGAGTGCCACGTATTTTTTGGAGCCCTTGTGTGCCTCTATCCAGTCCAGAAGGGTTATCTCATACTGCGCAAGGCGGGAAAGGATCTCCGGCTTCTTGTTGCCCTTGCCAAGCTCCCTGGCCATGTCTGCGGCCACTTCAGGGATGCGCGGATCATTTGCATGATTGTTGAAGGACTCGAAGAGGTCCAGCTCCGAGTTTTCCTCTATCTCCACGCCGATGTTGTACAGCTGCTGTATAGGGCCGTTGCAGGCGAAGAAGTTCTGGGGCCTGGGTCCGAAGGTCATGATCTTGAGGTTTTTAAGACCTACAAGGGCGCGCGCGATGGGCACGAAGTCATGTATCATGTCCGCGCACTCCTCTGCCGTGCCCACAGGGTACTCCGGTATGTATGCCTTGACGCCGCGGAGCTTTAAGTTGTAGCTTGCGTTGAGCATTCCGCAGAAAGCATCCCCGCGGTCATCTAAAAGGACGGCTGTGTCTTCCTCTGCGGCTGCGCAGAACATGACGGGGCCGCCAAAATTCTGTGCAAGCATGGTCTCTGAAATCTCAGGGCCGAAGTTTCCGAGATATACGCACAGTGCGTTGCAGCCTGCGGCGGTTATATCCGCCAAAGCCTGCTGCATGTGGATTTCGCTCTCTACTATGCATATGGGGCACACATATATGTCATCTGCGCCGTACTTCTTCTCATATGCCGCAGCCAAAGCTGCCCTGCGTCCTACGGACAGTGATTCCGGGAAGCAGTCTCTGGATACCGCCACGATGCCTACCTTAATGTCCGGTATGTTCGTCATCTTCATGGAATGACCTCCTCATTATTTCCCCTTCACAAGGGTTCCGGGTGTATATGATGTTTCTTTTTTTAAGCTGCCAGAACGGCAGGCGGGGCCGGGCCCTAAGGCGCAGGCCTCATGCTCCCATTATATGCCGTAAAGCTCAGAGAGTATATAACTATTATGATTATTGTTACAGCATTTTATGCTTTTTTTCGCCCGTACGCAGGACAGGCTGCAGGCGCATATTATTTTTCCCACTGTGAAGCAGCTTGCAGGAAGTCTCTTCCATGCACTTTTCCGATGCTTTGATTGATGCATATGAACGGAGATATGTGCGATGCATGCCTCTCCTCTGCATGGGCTGTTTTGCCGCCGGACGGGAAAGTGTGCGCCAGTGTAGATGGCCGCATACGGACGCTCTGCGGGCGCATATGTGCAGTTTGCACAAAGAAAGGTTATGCTTGTAAAGAAACAGCCGGAGGTTGGGCCGGCTGTCTTGTATTGCGCACGCTTGATGCGTGCTTATTGGGGGATGGGATTGAGCTTGTCTGTTATGCCACAGAGGATGTGAGCGGCGTGAAGTCATTCGCGGAGCCGAAGAAGCTGTCGAAGTGCATGCTCACGATGATGCCTCCGTCATACTTCACCGTGCCCGTCTGGGGTGCGTCGTCTGTGGTTATGGTGATGATGTTTCCTACATCCGTCTTCTCTGTCTTCCATGTGGTGCTGGATGTGCCGAGGAAGCTTGTGACGGATGTTGTGCCGTCATCGCGGAGAATGATTATGACATCCTTGCCGCTGAGCTGGTTGGAGGAGATATATGCGCCTGTTATGCCCGTAAGGAAGCCGACATAGGGTCCGGGAAGCAGCTGGCTTTCACTCTCGATGTACATGGCAACCTGCTCCTCTCCTACGGAGACGATGTCCAGGGTCCATTCCGGATTCCCTTGGCCCCAGATGAATGTTATCTGTGTCTTGGCATCGTTGGCATACTTCCAGTCCACCTTGCCGTTTATGGGCGTGTATCCGCTCTGGCAGTCCACCTTGCCGTCCTCATAGAATGTGAAGGATACGGCTCCCATGTCTGTGGGGATGGATGTGTCATATACAACAGCCGCAGCGGGCTCAGCGGGGTCAACGGGCGCAACGGGTTCAGTGGGCGTCGTTGTGTCACCGGGAGTTTCTTTGCCGTTGTCTGTGCAGCCGGCGAAGGCGAATGCCGTTGCGGCCAGGGCCGCGGTAAGAAGCACTGCCGCAAGTATCGTTGCGGTCTTGCGCGTTTTTGTCATGATGATGTCTCTCCTTTCATTTTGGAAATGTATGTGCAAACTGAGTTGCATTAAGGTTTTGGCCTTGTGTCTACCTCTCATGCGCCAGCCCGCAAAGGGGCTGTGCGCTCAGGAGATACCGGGCTTTGCTCCGCCGCTTGAAGCACTGCGGGTGAGCCTTGTTATGTGCTCTGCATGGAGGGTCCTCGGGGGGCTCCCTGTGCAGACAACAGCTTTTATACGGACCGGCCGGACTGACGGATGCCGGACTGACGGATGCCGGATTGAAGGATGCAGAATGGCCGGCTTTATGCGCAGGGCGCATTATCTGGTCTTTTTGCAGAATGAGCCGTAGATGGATGTGGCACAGGCGGCTACGGAAAGCACCAGGAACACCCAGGCCACTACGGACATGGAGAGGGCCGAGACGGCGCTTGCGTTGTTGGCTTCGAGGTCTGAGAACCAGATGTATCCCATGAGGTCCCCGCGGGAGAAGATCATTACCGAGAAGCAGGCTATAAGGAGCGCAGCCGAGGCGAAACGCAGCACGTCTGCCAGAATCATGTAGAGCTTGCCGGTGAGGTCCTCCACGCAGTCCATCATGAATGCCGCCGCCTCGAAGATCATGGACAGGACACAGAAGGTCACTATCATGCCTATGAGGTCCACTCCGTATACACCGCCCTCCGCAGAGCCGAAGGAGCTGGACAGGCAGCAGAATATGAGGGACAGAAGGGTGAACAGGAATGCCGCCAGGATGGCTATCGTTGAATATGATGCCCTGAATCTGAATTTCATCTCGTCACTCCTCCTTTCCGCCGCGGCAGTCTTCGCCGCCTGCGGTGCAGTCGTCATCTCTGTCCGGCTCGGTGGGGTCTGCCTCTCTCACGCCGCATTTGGAGCAGCGCTGGCACACCTTGTCCGGGTTGTTGCAGTCTTTGCCGAATATGAGGGCAAGGATGTAAAGGAGCAGGGATGCAATGAAGATGATCCCGCCAATCGCCTCAAGGGAGATGTATGTCGCACGCCACCAGTTCATTACGTACACTGTGCGGGCCTCGCCGGACATGTAGTTGGCTATATTGGAATGGGCGAACGCCCAGAGCGCATGATGCACGCTGTCCTTTACGGCCTGCAGCATAACGGGGTCGTTTGCGTACTTTGCCGCAATATCTGCGGGGGAGCCCCAGACCTTTGCTGCGGCGGTTACTGTGGCATCGAAGTTCGTGGTGCCCACGGAGACCGCTTCGGCGAAGTTTACGTACTGGTATGAGTACAGAAGATCCGATACGAGGTATCCGTTGAATCCCCACTCGCCGCGGAGAATATTTGTGATGAGGCCGGGGTCTGCGGATGAGAAGCGGCAGCCTACACGGTTGAATGAAGACATCACGGCCTTGGTCTCACCCTCTTCTATCGCTATCTGGAATCCGCGGAGCTCGTTCTCACGGGCCTGCTGCTCGTTGAGGAACACTGCCATGCCGCATCTGTTTGACTCTTCATCGTTGAATGCGAAGTGCTTTATGGTAACTATGAATCCCTTGCTCTGCGCGCCGAGGGACACGCTTGCGGCGCTGTGCCCGGTGAGGGACGCGTCTTCGGAGTAGTACTCTGCAGTGCGGCCGTTGTACGGCGTGCGGTGCAGGTTGAGGGCAGGCGCCCACAGGAGCGGAAGGTTTACGAACAGGGCGTCATTGCCCCACATTATTCCTATCTCTTTGAGAAGTGCCTGGTCATACGTGGAAGCCTGCAGCTGCGCGCAGCCCATGTCGCTCCATGAGTAGGCGCTGTTGGGGTCATTGGCATCAAACCAGGGGGCATCATATGATGTGGGCATAGTCATCTGGAGGCCTGTGGGGCCGTTCTCGGCATACTCGCCGCCCAAAAAGCCTATGGAGTCCATGGGCAGGTACTCGCTGTTGCCGTTTATGATGAACGCTATGGCCTCGGTGAAGTCCAGCTCATCCAGCAGGGCATCCCACTTCTCATCTTCATACAGCACCACACTGCCGTCTTCGTTGAACATGTCCTTGTACTGCAGGCCGTTGTCCTGACCGTACAGCACCTTTGCCGCAGCGGCGGCGTCATCCGTGGCCTCGTACGTCTTGTTGTTCAGCTGCTTCAGCATGTCCTTTGTGGCGGTAAGGTCCCTGTACCCCTTCATGTTGTCAGCGGTCCAAAGGTCCGTGTTCCACTTGCCGCCCCATGTCCAGTCTGCTCTGGAAAGGTAGCTTACGGTTACGCCTGCAGACAGGTTGTTGAGGTCTCCCAGGGGAAGCTGGTTGGAAATCTCCGTGCCGTTTGCGGACCTGGAGAACAGCCCGGTGTTCTCTTCGGCCCATGAGAACGGATATGCGGCTTTTGCGTTTCCGGTGTCATCCATGACGCCGTTTGTGTTGGAAGGGGTCTTGCCCTTTGCCGCAAGGATGTTGTTCACCGCTGCATGGGCGCCTTCCTCTGTGGAGTTGCAGCCTAAAGCGAAGTAGTATCCGTCCCCTGCCTCCATGATGTATGTCCGGGCCGTTGTGTAGTCATATGACGCAAGAAGCTCCATGTTGATTTCCACGGAGACATCAGCTGTCTTTCCGGCCTTTATGACGTCTGTCTTGGTGTAGTTGAGAAGCTGCACGGAGGCCTTCTCCACGCCGTTCTGCCTGTCATATGCCGTATACGGGCTCTGGCCGTATACCTGCACGGCGCTCTTGCCGTCTTTAAAGCCGGTGTTCTCAACCGTTACGTCCACGGTTGCGGTGCGGAAATCGTCAGAGAAGGTCACATTGGTTATCTGCTGGTCAAAGGTTGTGTAGGATTTGCCGTAGCCGAAGGTGTACGCCATCTCTTCGCCGTACGTCCAGCCGGATTTGGAGTCAAAGGCGCCGGACGTTGATGAGGCCTGCCCCTGCCCTAAAACCGCGTCTTCGTAACGGGTCTCGTAATACTTGTATCCCGTGTAGATGCCCTCTGCCTCCACCAGGTAATATCCTGCACGGATGTCTTCGCCGTCATCGTTCTTCGTGCTGCTGTTGGTGAAGTGGTATACGCCGAAATTCTGCATTGCAGGGGATGATGTGGAGTCAAGGGCGTATGTGTCCGCAAGGTGTCCGGACGGGCTGGCGCCGTTCTTTCCTGTAAGGACGTCCGCAACTCCGCTCATGCCGTAGTTTCCGGGGAAGCCTATCCACATGATGGCATCCACTTCATGAGCAGCCCCCGTCATGATCTCGCCAAGCTCCAGGGGGTTGCAGGAGTTTATGAGCACCACAACCTTCCTGCATGCCTTTTTGGCGGAGTCTATGATCTGCAGCTCCTGACTGGTAAGAGCCAGGGATGAGCGGGCGTCTGCCTGCGTGAGCTGGATCTTGTCACTGGCCGCTGCCTCAAGGCCTGTCTCGCCGGGGAAGTAATCCCCGCCCTCTGACGATGGCCTGCCCACAACCACGATGGCCGTGTCCGTATAGGCGCCCATGAGGCCTAAGTCCGGCTGCACTTCGTAATATGACTTGTATGTCTGGGGATCTTTGACGTCTCCGAGCGATATCTGGAGACCGTTCCTGTTCTTTATCACGCTGGACTCGTAATAGTCATTCATGGCGGAATTCACGTCCATTCCGTCTGCCTTGAGTGCCGCAAACAGAGAGACGCTCTGGGCGGCGGATACGCTTCCGCCCATTCCCATGCCGTAATTGGTGCCGCTGGGCGCGCTTGCTATTCCGAAGAGCGTGACCTTCTCGCTTGTTGCCAGCGGCAGTGCAGCGTCATTTTTGTTCTGAAGCAGCACGGAGCCTTCCGCTCCCACCTGGGTTCCGAGAGCCACATGCTGCGTCTTGAGCTCATCCGAGTTCCTGTAATCCGGGGTGTACTGCGTGTACAGCTCTTCGCCGCCGTCTGAGCTTACCTTTGTGGTTATGGTGCCCAGCACCCTGTTCACCTGCGACGAATTCGCTTCCAGGATGGCTCCTACCGTGTACGCAAATACGAACACGAGAGCGAACGCAATGGCCAGCGTGCGCCAGAGGCCCATCCATCTGTATATGAATTTTCTCAAACCTGCCTCCTTATTCTTTCTTCCTCTGGATCCTCCCAAGTTCATCTCCTCCACCCTCTTCCACCTGCCGCAAAAGGCCTCCGAAGGCTTTCGCAACAGAATCTAAAAATCTGTATATCTAGCACATATATGAACATTTTTTGTTCGGACTTTTCATAATCGTACCATTGAACCTATGACTTGCACATAGCAATAAAGCGAGCCAGCATTGCCCTGATTAAGCTAAAAACGACTTCAAAAATTTGTCTCCGCCATGTGTGAAAAATATGCAGTTTATGCAACACATTTAAAAAAGTATGAACATATATTTCTCATTAGGCCAAAAAGAAAAGGCCTCCCGCATGGGAGACCTTCCGGAAACGAAAGACAGGCTTAGCCGGCCCTTTGGACCGGCTGTGCCGTTGTATTACAGGCTGTTGAGTGTGGTGTTCTCGTCTATGACAACAAGCTCGGTGCCGGTGAGCTTTGCGAAGAGGCGGATGTCTTCCACTGTGAGCGCTGTGGAGACTACGGCGTGGTGTGCGCCGCCGGCATAGATCCATGCGGAGGCGCTGGTTTTGAAGTCCGGGATGTGCTTCCACATGAGCTGTGCTACCGGAAGCTTTGGCATGGGAGCGGGCTGCTGTATGAGCTCCAGCTTTGCGCAAACCAGGCGGAAATGATCCCCGAGGTCTATCATGGACACTGCAATGGCGTCTCCCTGGATGCCGTCAAAGACAAGGCGTGCGGGAGGATTCTTGCCGCCGATTCCCAAGGGGTGCACTTCTATCTTCGGCCTGGAGGAGGCGAAGACGGGCGAGACTTCCAGCATATGGGAGGCAAGCTCCAGCTCGGAGCGATGTGTGAGGTCATAGGTGTAGTCTTCAAGGAAGGCCGTGGCTCCCTTGCGGCCTTCGGCCATGGCAAGAAGGACGGCCATGAGGGCTGAGGTCTTGTAATCCCCTTCAGGGCCGAAGCCTACTCCCTTTGCCATGAGATCCTGGATGGCAAGGCCGGGCAGCTGCTCCATTCCGTGCAGGTCCTGAAAGGTGTCCGTTATGGCTGAGATGCGCTCTTTGGCCATGAACTTCTCCAGGGCAACCTGGTATCTGGCCTGCTTGCGGACGGATGCGACGTCATCCGTGTTCATGTCATAGCGGGTGAGATAATCCGCCATTTTGGCGTCCGTCTCAGCCTCCGTAACGGCAGAGATGATGTCCACAACGTCTCCGAGGCCGTAATAGTTCACGGACCATCCGTAGCGGATTTCGCTCTCCACTCTGTCTCCGTCTGTTACGGCAACGTCACGCATGTTGTTGCCCAGCATGGCAACGCGCATGCCGTGGGAAAAGGACATGGCTATGGCAACGTCCGCAAAGCGGCGGATTTCGGCTATGACGTCCTCGTGCTTGTAATAGCCCGCAACAACCTGGCGTTTGATGCCAAGGCGCGTGCAGATGAAGCCGAACTCCCTGTCCCCGTGTGCGGACTGGTTGAGGTTCATGAAGTCCATGTCTATGCTGTCATACGGGAGCTTCTCGTTGTACTGCGTATGAAGATGAAGCATGGGTTTGGAAAGGGCCTGAAGGCCCCGTATCCACATCTTTGCGGGAGAGAAGGTGTGCATCCAGCAGATAACGCCCACGCACTCCTTGTCCGCTGTGGCCTTGAGGCATATGTCCTCGCAGCTGTCCGCGTCTATTACGGTGGGGCACCATACAAGATCTGCCCTGTCCTTGAGCTTCTCCGCAAGGAAGGATACCATCTCTTTGCTGTCCTTCGCTACCTGCACAAGGGTCTCTTCTCCGTACAGGTCCTGGCTTCCGGTAATGAAGTATATGCTTTTCATATAAGCTGCATCTCCGTATATAGTGTCTGTATATTGCATATGCGCCCTGGCACTGCCGGGGCGGCGCATGCTACTTTTTGGCCTGCCCGTAGTAGGCGTCCTTGCCGTGCTTGCGGAAGTAGTGCTTGTCCGAGACGTACTGGGGAGCCCTGGTGGCAAGCGGGTTAATGCCAAGCGTTATGTATGCCATCTTGGCCACTTCCTCCACCACTACTGCATGGTATACGGCGTCTGCGGCATCCGTGCCCCAGGTGAATACGCCGTGGTTTTTAACGAGGCATGCAGGGCATGCAAGGGTGTCACGGCGCTCAAAGGTCTCGTTTATGATAACCCCTGTATAGTGCTCATATGCTTCTTTCACGCGCTCTTCGGACAGGTCCTGCGTGCAGGGGATGTCTCCGTAGAAATAGTCTGCATGAGTGGTGCCGAAGGTCGGTATGGGCAGGCCTGCCTGCGCCCAGGCTGTCGCATATGTGGAATGGGTATGGACAATGCCCTTTATCTCCGGGTGCCTGCGGTATATCTCAAGGTGCGTGGGGGTATCGGAGGACGGACGCAGGTTCCCCTCCACTATCTTCCCGTCCGGAGCCACTACAACCATGTCCTCCGGCTTCATCTCATCATACTCCACCCCGGACGGCTTTATTACAATAAGCCCGGTTTCCGGGTCCCTTTCGCTTGCGTTTCCCCAGGTGAAGAGTATGAGCCCGTACTTCTTGAGGTCCATGTTGGCCCTGTATACCTTCTCTTTCAATGCTTCCAGCATAACGTATTCTCCTTGGCTTTTGGCGTATATATTAAGCGGTGTGCGCATGCGTGCGCGCGTATGTACTTTTCAAATATAAAAATCCCACAGAGGACAGGCGTACAAACCATACCTGCCAAAATGTCTGCCCTGCAGGGTCTCAGTTGCGGCTGCGGGTGCCTTTTAAGGGCATGCGCCCTTGGGTGCACGGGGTCAGGAAAGGTCCGCTGCGGATGCCTCCCGGATAATGGGCAGGCATTTGGTGAATCGGTCGGTATAGGCGTCAAAGCCGGCTACAAGAACGGGGTCCGGCTGGACGGTTGTGGTCTCCTGGCCGTTGAATATGACTTCCTCCAGGTATCCGGGCAGAGACTCGTATCCGGATACGGAATAGAGGGCAAGAATTGCCATGCCCCAGGCGCCTCCTTCGCCTGCTGTCTCAAGTACCGTTACGGGCGTGTTCATGGCAGCCGCCATGTAATCCTGCGCAACTCCCTTGGTGCGGAACAGGCCGCCGTGCGCGTACAGCTTGGAGCAGGCGATGCCCTCGCGCTTCAAAAGAATGTCCATGCCAATCTTTAAGGTGGCCATGCTGGCGTATATCTCGCTTCTTATGAAGTTTGCAAGGGACATGTTTGCCTCTGTGCCACGGATAACCATGGGACGTCCGTTCTGCACCCCTGTTATGTTCTCTCCGGATGTGTAATTGCAGGCAATTACGCCGCCACAGTCCGGATCTCCCGTTAAGGAGTGCCTGAACAGTCTGGTATAGAGGTCTCCCTGGGAAATGTCCAAGCCATAGAGCTGGCCGAATTTCTGGAACATGTCCATCCATGCGTTTATCTCAGAGGAGCAGTTGTTGCAGTGCACCATGGCAACGGGTTTTCCGTCCGGGGTGGTTACTATGTCCAGCTCCGGATATACCGTCCTGGGATACTTGTCCATTACGACCATGCCGAAAATGGAGGTCCCTGCGGACACGTTGCCCGTGCCGCTCTGCACGGAGTTGGTGGCAACCATGCCGGTTCCTGCGTCTCCCTCCGGAGGGCAGAAGGGTATGCCGGCCTTGAGGTTCCCGTCCGGGTCCAGCAAAAGGGCTCCGGCTTCGGTCAGGTATCCGGCATTCTGTCCTGCGGGAAGGACTTTTGGGAGGATGTCTTCAAGCCACCAGGGCATGTCATTGACCTCTGCTATGCCGTTGAAGATCATGCACATGGCCTTGTTGTACTGGCCCGTTTTCTCGTCTATGGGGAACATGCCGCTGGCTTCACCGACTCCCACAGCGCGCTGTCCTGTTAAAAGGAGTTGGATGTAGCCTGCGAGGGTTGTGAGGTAGTTGATTTTTGAGACATGCTCCTCACCGTTCATGAGGGCGTGGTATAAGTGGGCTATGCTCCAGCGGGCCGGGATATGGAAAGAGAACAGCTCCGTAAGCTTCTCTGCGGCATCCTCCGCGAGGTTGTTGCGCCAGGTGCGGAAGGGCACAAGGAGGTTTCCCTCTTTGTCCAGGGCAATGTAGCCGTGCATCATGGCGGAGATGCCAATGGCCCCCGTTTCCGTGAGGGTAATGCCGTATGTCTTAAGGACATCTGCCTTGAGGTCCGCGTAGCAGGCCTTGAGGCCCGTTATGATGTCTTCCTCGCTGTATGTCCAGACGCCGTTGACGAACCGGTTCTCCCAGGTGTATGAGCCGGAGGCGAGCACTTCGCCTGCCTTGCCGCAGAGGACGGCCTTTATGCGTGTGGAGCCGAATTCAATGCCTATTGCTGTCTCTTTAAGATTCATATAAGAGCCTCTTGTATTGCCTTATTGTCTGTATTGTACCATGTTCCTGCAGGATTACTATACCAAAATTGTAATGTCCCGGACAGAATCCGGCGCTTTGCAAGTGATGTTTGCCTGCTGGGATATAGTATATGAACCTCCACCCCCTGAAGGGATGAAGGTTCCTGTGACTGTTCTGTTATGCTGCGGTATCCTCTGCAACGGGTGCCATGTTGTGCCTCATGGTATGAGGGATTACTCTACGGCAACGACAGCGGAGCCTGTCATGTCACCGGATACTGCGGAGACGGACACCTGTCCGGATTCACCGGCCTTCACCACGCACATTGCCTCGCCGTAGTAGGTGTCCGTGGTGTCTGAAAGATAGCTGCCGGTATAGACGGGAGCCGCGCTGCCTACTGCGAGGAGCTCGCCGCCCGCAACGGAGACGGTTATGTTGGCGCGCTCAAGGGGCTTTACCGTGCCGTTTGCATCCGTGAACTTGAGACGGATGAAGCAGAGCTCGCCGGGTTTTACGGAAGCCTTTTCCGGGGCTACGGTAAGCTGCGTGTCATTGCCGGCTGTGGTGAGAACGCTGGATGCAAGCTCCTTGCCGTCATTGTCCAAAGCTACGGCCTTGACCTCGCCGTCCGCGTACTTGGTCTTGAAGACATAGCGGCAGTTCTTCTTGAACTTCTTCTCGCCAACCTTGGTGCCGTTTATATAGAGGGCAACGCGGGGTGCCCTGGAGTATACCTCCACCTGCGCGTCATTCCCGTTAAGTCCGTTCCAGGACCATGAAGGGATGGCGTTGGAGAACTTCCACGCGGAAGGGGAATGCTTGTCATTTGTGTGGTTTACGGGCACTACGGAGATGTACGGGCCTTCCTCAAGCTCGAAGGCAACCTTGGTGTAGAGGGCTTCGCCGAGCTCGTTTCCTATGAGGTCCACACGTCCTGCGCCTGCCGTCATCCAGCCGTTGCCGTGGGTGAAGTCCTCAGCATAGTCCCTGTACTCCCACGCGCCTATGCCGTTCTCGCCGAGGTAGTCTATTCCGGACCAGACGAAGTCTCCTATGAGGGCGGGACGGTCCTTTGCAAGCTCCCAGAACTTGTATGCGTCCGAGCAGAATGTCTCAGAGCCAAGGATTACTCTGTCGGGGTACTTCTTTACATCGTGCTTGTAGCGCTTGATGCCGTAGTTGTAGCCGGCGGCGTCCATTTCGGCATAGCAGCCGCGGGTGGTCACATCGCAGAAGTACATAGTGGCCATGGTTGTCATGAAGCCGGAGCCGAGCATTCCTGCAAGATTGTTGAAGAACTCAGATCCTACGGCCTTCTTTTTCTTGGCCTTTGCAGGCTTCTTCTCTGTCTCTGCATCTGCATCCGCGCCCTTCTTTGCAGCTTCCTTCTCTGCCTTTGCTGCGGCTTTGGCGGCCTTCTTTTCTGCCTTCTGGGCTTCCTTTTCTGACTTCTTGTCCGAGTACTGGCCCATGCCTATGGATGACAGGAAGTTGAAGAAGATGTTTACGCCTACGGTAACAGGCCTGTCCGGATCCAGCTCCTTGCAGACGGCCTTCATCTGCTTGAAGAACTCTATGCCCTTCTTCTGAGCCGTCTCTGCAACCTCGTTGCCGAGGGAGTACAGTATGACACAGGGATGGTTGTAATCCTTGTCTATCATGTCCGCGATGTCCTGCCGGTACCAGTCCATGACGTACCTGCCGTAGTCAAACTTGCACTTGTGGATGTACCACATGTCCACATACTCGTCCATCATGAGCATTCCAAGCTCATCGCAGGCGCGGAGCATTGCCTTTGAGCAGGGGTTGTGGGCGGAACGGACGGCGTTGTATCCGGCCTTCTTGAGGATAGCTATCTTTCTGTACTCAGCGTCATCGTAGCACCTTGCGCCGAGGATGCCGTTGTCATGGTGTATGCATCCGCCGCGGATGATGACCCTTTCGCCGTTCAGGCAGAATCCTTCCTTTGCGGTCACAGTGGCTGTGCGGATGCCGAACTTTTCCGTTACAGCATCATCGCCAAACTCTGCCGTGCACTCATACAGCTCCGGGGTCTCCGGGGTCCAGAGCTTTGCGTCCGCTATCTCAAATGTAAATGATGCTGTATTGTCCTCGGCCTGAGCCTCTGCCTTTGCGACGGTTGCGCCGTCTTTGGAGATCTGCACCTTTACTGTGCCGGGCTGGTTTACGGCAACCTTTACTTCAACGACTGCGGGATTTATCTGGGCGGTGCGGATCTTGATGCCGTTCATATTGATGTGGGCCTGTTCCTGCACATGAAGCCATACGGGCCTGTATATGCCGGCGCCGGAATACCAGCGGCTGTTGGGCTGGGCCGCGTTGCGGGCTATGACACGGAGTGTGTTCTCCCCGTCCCACTTTACGGCCTCAGAGATGTCCACGTAGAAGTTGGTGTAGCCGTACGGGCGGAAGGCTATCTTCTCGCCGTTGAGGTATACCTCGGGCTCCATGTAGACGGCCTCAAACTCAAGGTTCAAAACCTTGCCCTTCAACTCTTCCGGAAGCGTGAAAGTTTTCTCGTACTCGTAGTCCTTGCCTTCTATCCAGCATCCGTTGACGCCGCAGGCGGCATCATCCGAGCGCTCCTCGTCAATCATGGCATCATGGGGAAGTGTCACATCCTTCCAGTCCCCCTGGTCCAGGTGAGCATATCTCCATCCGTTGTTGAAGCTGTATGTCTTCATTTTTCCCCTCCATACTGTATGATTTATGCGGGTTTTGTGCACCTTCCGCGCAAAATCTGTCATTGCATATTCTATGCAATATGCCGCCGTTTTGCGGCCGGTTTCGTAAAACGGGCTTAAGTTTTCGTAACTGAAATTGCGCCTTTAAAAATCAGCACGATTTTAAGGCAAAACATACTCTTTGGCAAATTTATCAGTCTGAATGTGCTTATCCGGCGGCATAATCTGCACATCGGCATATTTCTGTACCTTATACGGCGAAGAATATCCCGGCCTGTACAAATACAGCCGGGCACTGTGCCCGGCCGGTTCCTGTCTGAGTGTATGTGCTGCCCGCAGGGGACACAGGGTGCCCGATGCGGGCACGGATCAGGCCGGATCTGCGGCGGCCTGCCGGCGGTTGAAAAAGCCTGCGGAGATGATGAAGAGCCCGTCCTCGGTTCTGAAAGTGAGGACGCCGCCGTATTTTTCCGCCACGGCCTTTATGGAGCGGACGCCGAACCCGTGGTTCTCCTTGTCCGGCTTGGATGTTATGGGGAAGCCGCTGCGGTCCAGGGCGAGTGGCTGGTCCTCGTAGTAGTTTTCTATGCGCACGGTGAGCATGTCCCCGCGCTGCATGGAGGTAAGGCGCATAAAACGGTTCTTCTCATCAACCTTGAGAAGGTACTCTGTGGCGTTGTCTATCGCGTTCCCGAAGAATGAGTCCAGATCGCCCAGGGACATGAAACTTAGGGCTTTGCCGTCCAGCATGACGCTCATTGTTATGCGGTTCACGTCGCAGTACGCCGACTTCTGCATGAGAAGGATGTTGAGGTCATCGTTGCCCGTGTCTATGTTGGTGTCATAGATGGAGATGGCATCCTGCAGTTCCTTTACGTATCCCGGGTCTATGCCGGAGCCGGAAAGCATGCTGCCTATCTGGTGCTTTAAGTCATGGCACTTGATGTTTATGGTCTCCATGCTCTTTTTTGTGTCCTCGGACTGCTTTTTGTAGTTCTCAAACTGGATCTTGGCAAGGTTTCTCTCCTGCACCTTGCTGATCCAGCTGAACATGAAGAACTCTATGAGAAGGATTGTGAAGCTGAAGATCACGGCCACGGCGTAGAACAGATAGCGCATGACGGCAATGTCGTATAACAGAGCGGACCCGTTGCCGTCCTCCGCCCCGTATATGGACCCGCACACTTCAAGGATCAAGACCACTGCCAGGACGGCTGCAAAAACGGCAAGTATGTATCCGTTGAGGTCCCTGTCCATGCTGCCCTTGTACCTGCTGATCCTGCGCACAAAGACGAACCATGCGGCCGTGAGGCACACAATATGAATGACGAAATAAAAAAACCAGGACCAGAAATCAGAGCCGTTGATTATGACGGTGTACACGGACGGCACGCCCGTTATCATGAGAAGGATGTTGTACAGGCCAAGGCTTATTGTCGCAGCGCATTTCCCGGCAACGGTCGTGAACAGAATGATGCCGGGCTTTTCGTCAAAGCAGAGGAACATCATGCCTATGGACGCCGCAAAGACAACAAGATACATTATGATGGAAAGGCCCGCTGTCGTTCCGTCTTCGGAGGAATAGTTCCGGACATAGACGTAGAAATAAAAAGACCCGTATGAAACGGCAAAACAGACGGCAATAATGGCTGCGAGGCACAGCGCAAGGCGCAGGCCGAACATGCGCCTGCGCTTCAGCGTCCCGGAGAACAGCAGAAAGTAAGCGGATGTCTCCAGCGCGTTTAAGCCCATCAGATACAGGAAGTGCCAGTATATCCAGTTAATCATGTCTTCCACCTGTGCCCCGGCCCCGCACTCCGCATTCATGCGGCAGCCAATAAACCAATGTGCAGTTATCCGTTCATGTACTCAAGGAGCTTTAACCTGAAACCCTCTTTCTTGCCCTTGGACATCTTCAGGACATCATCAGCCACATAAACGTCCATTGAATCCACTTTCTTTACCCAGGCAAGGTTCACGAGGTAGCAGCTGTTGCACCTTGCGAAGCTTTTTGGAGGAAGTTTTGTCTCCATGTCCGTAAGGGCTCCGAAAAACTGCGTCTCACCTTCCGCCGTGTGGATTACGACAAAATGCTTCACAGACTCAAGGTAATAGATGTCTGCCACACGGATTCTGTACGTGCCCCTTGTATTGGTTATGGAGAGATACTCTGCGGATCCGGGGTCAATCCTTTTGGCCACGCGCGAAAGCATGGTCTTAAAGGAACTGTACTCCACAGGCTTGACAAGAAAAGCCAGGGCCTCCACTTCATACCCCTTGAGGGCAAACTGCTTCAGGTTGGTTATGAAGACTATTATGACGGAGGAATCAAACTCGCGGAGCTTCTTTGCTGCATCCATGCCGTTCATGTACGGCATCTCTATATCCATGAAGATGACGTCATATACAGGCTTGTAGCCGTCCAGAAAGGCCAGCCCGTCCGAAAAGTGCGTTATTGCACACTTGCCGCCTGTTTCCGCCTCAAACTGCCTGCAGTACCCTTTAATCAGCTCAACCTCTTTCAAGTCGTCTTCAACAAGCGCTATGTTCATCTTTAACCCCTTATTTGCATCCTACGGGCAAACCGCATCGGAATGCCGGAACACACTTTGCCCCAAAGAAATGCCGTTTCAGCTTCACTTCTCTCAGCGGAAACAGGCGCATATGAGCTGTGCATGCATTACAGACGCGTCCTATGTCCTGGGGAACTCCCCGGAGCCTGGAAAACTGCCTGCAGCATTTTTTCTTCCGTTTCTCCGTTGGCTGTATTTTATACTATCACATCCGGGACTTCAAGGATTTTAAATTCAAAATCAGGAAAATCATGGATTCCGCGGCGGGAAAAGCCGCAGGACTCATATTTTTATGTGCGTTTGCGCAAACGGCATGGTATAATGGAACCCGGGAGCACAGTTATGGAAAAAGATGAGCAGAAGATAGAAACCGTGAGCTATGAGAAGCAGAGCTTCATGAAGCTGTTTGTGAACGGCATATATTACCGTGCGCCGCACAGGCATACGGAGCCGGAGATAGACCTTGTATGCAGCGGAAAGTACAAGGTCATAACCAAGGACACAACCTATGACGCAGGCAAGGGGGATGCCCTTGTCTTCAGCCCGTACCAAAACCACGAGCTCAAGAGCGCGGACGGGGACAGGGTCCAGGTGCTTATCCTGCAGATATCAAAGGAATGGCTCAAATCATTGAAGCTCGGGAACATAAGCTTCAAGGGCACGTTTGTGGATGCCCGCGGCGATGCAGAAGCCCTAGGCAGGTTCTACAGGGACTTCCTGGAGCTCGCAGTGAATTACTTCAGAGGCGGGGAGCTGAGCCAGCTGCAGTGCTCAAGGGACCTTTCCGCTCTCGTATATGACCTGCTGCAGATTGTGCCGTGGGAAAACACGGAAGACATGGCGGATGACTCGGATCAGGCCCGGTTCCAGAGCCTGCTTGCATATATAGAGTCCCATTTCACCGGCAAGATGTCCCTGCAGGACATGAGCGGATTCATGAACCTCTCCCCGCAGTACCTCTCCCATCTGTTCACCAAGACCCTCGGCATATCCATGAGGGACTATGTGACGAAGCTCCGCTTCAACCAGGCCATACGGCTCATAGACACCACTTCCCTCCCTCTCATAGACGTGTGCTATGAGAGCGGCTTCTCCAACTACAAATACATGTCCGGCGTGTTCAAACGGGAGCTCGGCGTAACCCCTATGGAATACAAGGAGAACAACGGAGTGAAGCCGGAGAAATCATTCAAGACCACAAACGAGTACATATACCCGGATTCCGTGTCCCTGGAGATTGTAGACAGGCTCATGGCAGACCTTATCCCGGAAGACTGCGAATGAAGCATGCCGGGCCGGAAACAGAGGCTTGCCGGCAAATGATAATCCCTAGTTCCCGAGATTTTTTATATCTACATCCCTTGGGATGTTAATCGGGCA
>JAJPYR010000067.1 GCA_021204825.1 Clostridia bacterium
GATATGCGCCTGCGCAACAGGCAGCGGGACAGACGGCAGGATATGCGCCTGCGCAGCTGGCAGCGGGGCCGGATGATACAGGGACCAAAGCAAACAGGGAAGCGGGCGTTTTCAAGTTCCTGCCCTCCATTCTGCTCATAATCTTCTCCGTGGCATGCTTCCTGGGCTTCATGATGGGCACCGGGTATTCTTTCACGTTCAGATATGATTCGTGTACCGCAACCTTCTTCAACTCCCTCTTCCGCCGGGACATGTTTGTCACATACTTCGGCCTCGTGGAAGGTAACCCTGCAATGTTTACAGGCATTGTGCTTGTCCTTGTGGCATTCCTTTCGCTGATCATCGGAGCGTCAGGCTTCGGAAAGGCTGCAAGAAGCAAGGCCGGGCAGGCATGGACAAAGCAGTACAAGGGCACCTTTGTGTGGGGCATCATTATGTACGTCCTTGCGATTCTGGTTGCCCTGGCGTACATCTATATGGCATCCGGCAAGCCTGAGATGCTTGCAGACACAAGATATTATTCAGACATAATAATGTCCACGGGCAGCGTGCCCGTCCTTGTCATAGTCATGGCCGCCATATGCATAGTGGCCAGCATATGTGTGAGCGTCATAAAGGGCTCCGCAACAAGGACATACGGAAATCTGGACCAGCTGCAGGCCGCAAGGGAGAAAAAGTCCACGGCCGGCCACGGCGCCCGCACAGGGTTCTACTGGACCATAATTGGCAAGTCCCTGCTGTTCTTCATTTTTGCCGTTCTTCTGTTCGTGTTTTTCAGAATGAACCTGTTCTCGTCAGACCTTATGGGAAATGAAAGCACCAGCCTGTACACACTGCTCTTTGATGCCGAGTATGACCCGTACGGCATGAGGCTGGCCATGTTTATAATCGCCGTCTGCGCGGCGCTCTGCGTCATCTTCGGCTTCATATCCCTCATGAGGGACATTGCCAGAAGGAAGCGCATATACACAACAAGCTCGCAGGACATCGGGTCCATAAAGTGGTCCCTGTTCATGATGTTCCTGTACTGCCTGATGCTTGCGGCAATCGGATACGCATACGGCAAGCTGGATGCAGGCGGATATTTGGCTGCAGAAGCTGAAATGTCCGGATACGGATACCACATTATGGGGTCACTTATGACTTCCATTGAGACGCTCACAATCGTGTGCCTCATCATTCACATCATTCTTCTTGTTGCACAGTGCGCTATACACAACGTCTTCTCCTTTGGAGATGACACCCCTTCCCGGCTTGCAGCTCCCATGGGCGGGTACGGCAACCCTTCAGCCCCCATGTATGCCGCAGTGCCTCCGGCACAGAACCAGTATATGACATACGCCCAGACTGCCGCTCCGGCACCCTTGGCACAGCCCGCACGGACAGCGGCACAGGCACAGCAGGCACCCGCGGCACAGCCCGCACGGACAGCGGCACAGGCACAGCAGGCACCCGTGGCACAGTCCGTGCCTCCGGCACAGCCTGTCCGGTCCGCAGGCGTCACACCTGTGGCAATGCCCGCCTCCAGCGGGGACAGCGGTGTCCGGTAAGCCCTTTTCACTCATCATAACCTTCATATACAGGCCGTTATGCACGCAGCATGGCGGCCTTTTTTGCGGCCCGCAGACAGCAGGCTGCCGCCGGACATCTCCTTCCGGCCAAGCAGAAACGCCCCGGGTCTTAAGCCGGGGCGTTCCGTCTGCATTATGGGGTTTTGCGGGCACCGGAAAGATGCCCGGGGTGTTTGGAGTACGCGGAATCCGTCAGTTTGTATGAGTGTCTTCCTCTGTGTGCTCTTTGTGAGGATGGTGCTTACGGGAGTCCTGTGCGGGGCCCTTCTTTTTGGGCTTCATGCACCAGAAGACCACGATGTATACGATGGCAAGGATTGCCACCACTACCATTGAGAACCAGAAGCCCCAGTTGAGCCAGCCGGTGCCGTCATGGATGGAGCCGAACATGGCTTCGTACATGGGGTTCCAGAGGTTGTACCAGAAATTGTATGCGAGCAAGTTTAACATTGTCTTTTTGCCTCCTCTGCTGTGTGTGTGGACGCGCATATATGCTCGTTATGGGGCACATATGCAGCGTTTTGCCGCGTAAGGAGCGGCTTTTGCCGGGCCGGGCAGTGCCTGTGAAGGCACTGGCGTCACAGGAGTTCGCCGTAGTGCTTCACGTAGGCGCGCTTCATGCAGGTCGCAAGGGCCATGTAGAGGATTACGCACGGGATGAGGTATGCGAAGAATATGGGCTGCGGGGATGTGAACTTGAGGACATCCGTGCCGAAGGGCGTGAACGGGATTATGGTCAGGACGCCTATCGCTATGAGCGTGAGGGTCGTAACCTGCCAGCTTGCGTGGGACTGGATGAACGGGATCTTTTCCGTGCGGATCATGTGGATTACAAGGGTCTGCGTCCACATGGACTCTATGAACCATCCGGCCTGGAACATTCCCTCGTATGAGGCCTTCATGGCCTCCACCGTTGTGTTCATTGAGGCAGCCACTTCAGGGGTTATCTCGGAGTAGAGATAACCGCCGTTGGCCATGGGGCAGAACACGAAGTACATGAACGCATATGTCGTGAAGTCAAAGAAACAGCTCGATGGCCCTATCCATATCATGAAGTTTCCGACGGACGAGGCGTCCCATGTGCGGGGCTTCTGGATGAACTCGGGGTCCACGTTGTCCCACGGAATGGTTATGCATGAGAGGTCATAGATGAGGTTCAGGAATATAAGGTGCTGCGCCAGCATGGGCTGGAAGCCGGGCAGAAGGGCTGAGGCAGCTATTACGGAGAACATGTTGCCGAAGTTTGAGGAGGCCGTCATCTTGATGTACTTAATCATGTTGGCGTATGTCTTGCGGCCCTGGATGATGCCCTTCTCAAGAACCATGAGATCCTTCTCGAGAAGGATTATGTCCGCGGACTCTTTGGCAATGTCCACTGCCGTGTCCACAGAGATGCCAACGTCCGCCGCTTTCATGGCTGCGGCATCATTTATGCCGTCTCCCATGAAGCCAACTACATGACCTCTTGCCCGGAGGGCAGAGACTACGCGGGTCTTCTGGTCCGGGGTGAGCTTTGCGAAGACGTCCGTGTCCTCCACCCTCTCTTCCAGCTCTTCATCCGACATGAGCTCTATGTCACGCCCTAAGAGCATCCCGCGTATGTTGAGGCCAACCTGCGCGCATATCGTGGCGGTAACCTTCTCGTTGTCTCCGGTTAAGACCTTCGTGGCAACGCCGTGCTCGCGGAGGGCACGGATGGCGCCCTTTGTGGTCTCCTTCGGAGGGTCCAGGAATGCGAGATAGCCCATGAGGACCATCTCACGCTCATCCTCCACGGAGAATTTGGCAGTGTAGCCGAAGTCGGATTTCTGGGCGATTGCCAGGACTCTGAAGCCCTTGGCGTTCATGGTGTCCACGGTCGTAAGGATCCTTTCCTTTATCTCGTCCGAGAGGGGCTTCACTTCGCCGTCCATTTCTGCGTACTTGCATATGGAGAGCATCTCCTCAACGGCGCCCTTTGTAACCATCTGGATTTTTCCTTCCTTGTTGCGGACTACGGTCGTAAGCCTGCGGCGCACGAAGTCGAAGGGTATCTCATCTATCTTCTCATATGTCTCGGAAAGGTCCGTGAGGGACTTGTCCTGCGCCTCCTCCTCTTCGGTCCTGGCAATTATTGCCTGGTCCATGAGGTTTCTGTAGCCCGTCTGGAAGTAGCTGTTGAGATATGCATGGCGGAGCACTCTGGAGTTCTCGCGCCCCATGACGTCTATGTGGTATTCAAGGACGACTTTGTCCTGGGTAAGCGTGCCGGTTTTGTCCGTGCAGAGGATGTCCATGGCCCCGAAGTTCTGTATGGAGTTGAGGTTCTTTACAACCACCTTCTCCTTGGACATGGACACAGCTCCCTGCGCAAGGCAGGTGGTGACTATCATGGGCAGCATCTCAGGGGTGAGCCCTACGGCAATGGACATGCCGTACATGAATGCAGAGAGCCAGGCCTCTGCTCCGCCGCCGTATATGAGGCCGTTTGTGAGGCCGTTCAAAAGGAACACAACGGGCACCATGACAAGCATGAACCGGATAAGAACCCAGGATACTGCGTTGACGCCCTTGGAGAAACTGGTTTCCACGGCTTCATCCGAGACCCCTGCGGACATGGTTCCGAAGAGTGTCCTGTCCCCTGTTGCCACAACAACGCCCTTGGCGCTTCCGGAAATTACGTTGGTGCCCATGAAGGCAATGCCGCTGTAATCCGTTATGGTGTCCACGTCAGTTGTGGCAGGAGCGGGCATCTTCTCCACAGGCTCGCTTTCGCCGGTCATGGAGGACTGAGACACGAACAGGTCCGTGGCCTGGATTATCCTGAGGTCTGCAGGCACCATGTCTCCTGAGGACAGGTGCACTATGTCCCCTGCAACCACATCCTCCAGGGGTATGTCTTCCTTGATGCGCCCCTGGCGGTCTACGGTGCACTGTGTGGTAATTAGTGCCATGAGCTTTTCCGCAGCGTTGCCGGAACGGGTCTCCTGCACAAAGCGCAGGATGCCGGACACGATGACCATGACCGCAATGATTATGATGGTCATGAAGTCCATGTCATCATCCGTGAACAGCGGGAAAATGACGTCCGTTATTACGGACACGAGCAAAAGAACCATGAGGATTACGGAGAACGGGTTTATGAATGCTCCGGCAATCCTCTGCCCCAGTGATTTCTTCTTGTGGTCTGTGACCTTGTTGGACCCGTACTTCTCGCGCCTGTCATGGACCTCTCCCTCTGACAGTCCGCTCATGCGGGTTCCGAGCTCTTTGAACACGGCGTCTGTGTCCTCATGAGCCACCTTGCGCAGCCACACGTTCTGGCGGTCCCTTACGGCGGCCGCCTCCTTCATGGCGCGCGTCTTTTCCTTAGCCTTTTTCATGTTAACTTTCCAGCCTCCTTTGTGAGTATTCCTCCGGCATCGCATGCCTTTGCTTAGGGCTGAATCCGCCCGGCTGTTATGTTGTCTGTGATATAAAATAGCGTCTGAAGGCCCTGTCCGGACAGGAGCCTTTAAAGGCGTTAAAGCGTGTATAACCCCGCCAAAAGCCCCAATATGGGCTTCTCTTTAAGCCCCCTTCCCGGAGCCTTCCTTTGGCACCGGCAGGCTTTCCTCTAAGTCCATATGGACTTCTCTTAAGTCCCAATATGGGACTTTACGGGCCATGCGGGCAGGCCCGGACGGACTATTTGTCCATGTATCTCCTGCTCTTGGAGATGAACCAGATGTCCATTGCCGCGAGGATGAACCATCCCAGCATGAACCATGCGAACATTTTCTGCAAGAAAAAAGAAGAGAACGCAGCGGCGAGGATCAGTGCCCCGCATACTGTAATGGCAGCCCCTATGTTGTGGCACAGCGGCTTTATGTGTATCTTTCTCTTCTCGCTTTCCGGCATCCGCTTCCAGTCCCTGAACAGGACATGGAACCTGCCGGCGAAGGTTACTGCCCCGATGGCAACTATGATTATGCCCACAGCAAGGCATGCCCAGCTTATCGTCATGACGGCTTGTCCTCCCTCTTAAGTTGTATTTGTAACAGCATTACATTGGCTTCTGGCTTACCTGTGTACTGCCCGGCTCATATTCCCGGGTGCATTACCTCATTTATTTCCGGCTGTTCCCTTTTGCAGGCACGGGGCCGGACCCCTTCCTTACATCTTGTACAGCGGCCCTTTGCATTAACGGACCTTTTTTACAGCAACAAAAAAGCCTTCGCTTTGGAAGGCCTGCCTTAATTTTGTATGCCGGCTTGCGAGGGCGCATTGCCCCTTACGGGCGCAGCGGGAGCGTGCGTGTGCTGTCTTCCAGAGTATGCTCTGCCCGTACAGCTGCACCACTGGGACGGGCAGAATATGCTGTTGTATATATGGCGTCTCGTCCATGTCCGTCATCCATGATGGTACAGATAAGCTCCTTTCCTTTAATTCTCCGGCATAATATCACAGCCGTTTTGGAAAAGTCAAACGCTGGAGCCGTCATTTTGCACAATGTCGCAAATCACATCCGAATGTGCGCAAAGTGCATCCATGCTTGGCGCTAAGGCTCCAAGGAGGCCTTGTATGAGCATACGTCCCCCTTGAAACGCCTGCATAGACGTTCCGGAGCATGCCTTCAGGGACTCCGGCAGGCTCCGCAGGGCAAGCAGAAAGGCACCTTATTCAGGTGCCTTTCATGTGGGATTAAATCCCGTTCCAGACTGTCTTGCCGCCGTCTCCCAGTGCCATACGGCACTCCTGTATCTCACAGTGCCCATGCTTCATGAGCACCTGGAAACGGATGCCGTTGGTTCTGAAGACAGGAAAGCTTGCCGCCTTCTCATCATTGGTTCTCATGTTGCAGCACACGAGGTTGCTCTCAGTAGCCTTCCCGCCCTTGCTTTTGGGCAGGACGTGGTCCATGTTCCAGCTAAGCTCGCTGTTCCTGTCATTGTACGCATCCCTCTCCATCTCTCTGCCGGCGAAATCCGTTGCCCTCTCTTCAGGGCCGTACCTCTTTTCCCAGATAGCCATGGCCCTCTTCCTGTTAATCTTCATTACACATTCACCCCCTGCAGCCAGATCTGTTCCCAACGGGAACAAAAGCCCGGCTTCTTTATTGCTTTCGCTGTTTCATATTCCCTCCGTGTGCGGCTCCCTGCCGCTTCATAACGGCACGCATACATGCCTTAAGTGCGCATACGTATGCGCTGTTTTGTGTATATAAACCCTTAAAAGGGCTTCAGATATAAGTGAACGGAATCACGATGTTGTGCCTGTCCGCACGGTACGGCTCCCTGGCCCAGCAGATGACTGCACCGTCATGAACGTTGTACTTCCTGTAGAATGAGCGGAAACTGTTGAGGTACTCAAGGGACTCTTCAAAAGGCTCACGTCCGTTGTCTATCCTTATAGGGTACAGGTCATTCCCGAAACGCATGACAAGGTCCACTTCGGCCTCCGAGTCCGGGTCCCGGAAGTGATACAGCTCCGGGGTTATGCCTGTGTTGCAATATGACTTCACAATCTCGCTGATTATATAGGACTGGAAGTATTCCGGCCATAACTGGCCGCTGTAGTCAGACTGCCTCTGTGCCGCCAGGTTGACAGCCATTCCGGAATCCAGATAATGCACCTTGTGTGCCGGATCCACAGGCCTGGACGTATTCTCTTCAAGAGGCCGCAGAATCCATACAAGGTCATCCTTTGCAAACCTTTCAAACAGGCTCTTTATGTTCTCCACAGGCTCCTTTGTCATAGAGGAATACCAGTCATAATCCGGCGGATTGCTGTAGCAGAAGAAGGCCCTGATGTATAGAAAATAGTTTGCGGCTGCTGCACTGGGAACCCCTTCCTGCACCAGTCTGTCCCTGTATTCATCCACAAGCTCATTCCAGAAAATTGCGTAGAGGATTGCCCCGTCCCTTTTGTCAAAAATCCTGTACGAGTTAAAGTCCCTTGAAGGCACCCTCGTGTACTTCTCCTCTGTACGAAGCACAGGCAGGCATCCTCGCATCACGTCCGCCAGCAGGTCAAACCGGTCCTCCAGTTTGGAGTCATCATACCGGATCTTTGTATTCCTGCGGGACAGGTACTCCTCTGCGGGAATGAAAGGCTCACGGAAGTCATCCCCGGCAAGCTCCCGCATGGACAGGCCAAGCAGGCGGAATGTCTTCTCTCCCGCATCCGGACTGGTGCCCTCTATGCGCAAAGCATCCGTGTACCCCTCCGCAGACATTATCTCCCTGCCCGGGAACAGGCGCTCCAGGGTGGTCCTTTTGCCTGCCATATGAGGCCCGCACAGTGTGAGGCCACATCCTTCCGAAGCGGCTTCCAGCAGGGTCTCTTCAATGTGTCTTTTAATGTATGCCATGTCTCTCCTTCGCCGCTCCCCAGCCCTGCCGTAGCCCTTGCAAAGGGCCTTTGAACGCGCATATGTGAGCTTTTTCTGGGGGGAAGGTTATACATTATATCCACACAGAGACGGGCTGGCAAACAGAAAGCAAACAGTATTTTTATACAGGCCGTAAATATTTTTGCGCCCAAAAAAAGAGGCAGCTTATGCTGTCTCTTTTTTGTGGCTCCGCTTGTAGGACTTGAACCTACGACAACTCGGTTAACAGCCGAGTGCTCTACCGGCTGAGCTAAAGCGGAATGCTTTTGCCGGGCTTTTTTGCCCCTCAACACTGAACAGTATAGCACACAACTTGTGGCGTTTCAACCGTTTTTCATCACTTTTATGGAATTTAGAGCAGAACTAACGGGTGAGCAATGCAAGAATCACAAGAATGATGGCCGCCGCAAAGATTACTCCGCAGCAGATGGCAAGGCCTTTTATGCCAAAGCGTACCCCTGCGCGCTGGTCTGCACTCAGCATGTCATCCTCGTCATCCGGGACAGGTGCCTTCCCCCCGCCTTCGCCTTCGTACTTTAAGGCAGACTGGGCGCGCATATCTTCCACGGTTGTGCCGAATACTTCCGCTATCCTTGCGAGGGTATTCTCATCCTCCGGCACGGATGAGGCCTCCCAGCGGGACACAGTGGATTTGGAGACGTAGATCAAATCCGCAAGCGCACGGATGGAATACCCGTGCTCCTTCCTAAGCTCCTGCAAATATCTTCCGTCTATCCTCTGCATACAAAGCCCCCCGCTGCATACAGTATACCACATTTCATACCGGTGAATCAACACAATGGACTGCCTGTTCAGCAGATTTCATTATGCTACTCAATACAGGGCAAATACACGTTCACGGCACAACGAGTCACAACGGGACAAATGCGGGACAGTTCTGCAATTGACTTTACTCCCCTTCAATGATACATTTTAGTTACAGACAGGGTTCTGCAGCACCAACGAGATTTCATCCCCGGGAGGTTTAAGATATGAAGAAGAAAAACAGCACGCCGGCAGAGAAAACAGACGGGCAGACAAGCAGGAAAGAAAGAATCAAGGCGTTCTGGACAACGAAGCGATTCCTGTTCCTGGCCATAATCGTATCCCTTGTAGTCTGTGCAGTATTCTATTTAGCCTGCCTGATAACGCTCAGGTTCAGCACATATGACATCGAGTATTTCATCTACGGCATAATCTTTGAGGCCGTATTCATATTCCTTTGCCTAATAGTCTACTACCTTGCCATAATAGCAAACTCCCTCCGGTACCGCAAGAAAGGCTCCGGGGACACAGACTAGAAACAGCAGTAATCCCTGCATATTTGCCACATATATCTGCACTTGAACCAAGGGCGGCAGTTTGTACTGCCGCCCTGTCTGTTTCTATAGGATTAGGTGTAGATACGGAATGCTGCATTACAGCACCTTCCAGCTGCCGGTCTTCCTGGAGCCTTCACGGGCAATGAGGCCGTCTTTGGCCATCCGGGACAGGTAGTTGGTTATTGTAGCCGTCCCTGCTTTGCAGGATGAGGCAATCTGTGAGATTGTGATGCGAGGGTTGGCTTTGATCTGTTCCAGAATCTTTCTCTGAAGCCTGACCTGCCTAGTGCGGTCATCGGACACAGGACCGCCGATTAAGTTCCCGGACCGCCTGAACCCGAACGGAATCACTACTGTCACGGAGTTGTCTGAGATGCGGAACGCATTTCTGCCGTATGCCGCCGTGATGCACTGCACCCCGTGCTCTGCGGGCTGTACGTATCCAAGCTGCGTCATGATCTTATGCAGTTCCGGATTGACAGGCCGGCTTGCCCCGGCAAAGAACTCATCCTCTGTCATCCCCTCAGGAAGGCCGCCGGCGGACACTATCTCCATCCTGTCATCGTAAACGTCAATATGGGGAGGCACCATTGTATACCAGCTGTTATGAAGGCATGCGTTGTGCCATGCCGCACGGAAAGCGTCCGCATTGTACAGCGGCATATCAGCCCGCACAGCTTTGGACATGTCCGCATAGGACTCATTGAAGCTGCCGGCATACTTCTCCGCTTCCCCCATTGAGAACAGAAGGCTCTTCTCTCCGTACTGTTTGCAGGAGGCAAGAAGGGTCATGTCCGCACCGCTGTATTCAGAGATATCCATGAAGACGGAGTTGGAGTCTGCAAGCACGTATGCCAGCTGGTTGTACCTTCCGTCTGCCGTCATAAGCCCCAGACTGCTGCTGAACTCCGGTTCGTTGACGGACATCCCTTTTGCCAGATAACAGGACTTCAGCATGACAAAAGTCAGGTCCTGCCTTTTGGAGGGCAATGCAGCAAAAAGTTCAGATACAGCAGGGACAAAATGGCTGCGAAGATTCTCCGCAGGTGTCCTGCCTTCAGCCGCAGTTTCCTGCATGTATTCATTCTCATGTTCTCCGGATGTCATACAGCATCATCCCCTTTGCCGGAAGTGCTTATATGTTATCCTTTTTTGTTTTTAGGGTCAAGTTATTTAATATTTTATTAAATATTTTATTGAATATTTTATTAAATAAAATATTTAATATCTACACCCCTCACTCCTCCTCCAGGTCCAGCCACTTCACTTCCTGCGGGGAAAGAGGGATGTTTAAGGCATCTATGTTCTGCTGCATGCGGGAGGGCTTGGATGTGGAAACTACGGCGAAGGTGTTCATGGGCTGCGCATATATCCACGCCATTGCTATCTGGGACACGGAACAGCCCTTTTCTGCAGCCAGCTGCTCACTGCGCTTGAGACGCTCCAAGTTGCCATCGCACCAGTATGCCTTCATTGCGTGGCCGTCCAGAACCTTTGCGGCATCTTCCCTGCCTGCGCCGCTCTTCAAGCGCCCGGAGAAGAACCCGCGCCCTAAGCTGGAGTACGCTATAACCGGCATGCCGTTTTCTGCATACCATTCCCTCGCTTTCATGTTGGAAGGCCCGGAAACGGTTACGCAACCGCCGCCCCAGGGGTCTGCTATCTGCTCTGCAAGGCCATAGTTGGGGCTTGAGACGGTGAACGGTATGAGGCTGTGGGCGTATGCGTACTCATTGGCCTCCGCTATGCGCGTATGGGTCCAGTTGGATGCTCCGAAGGCCCCGATTTTGCCTTCTGAGTGCAGGGCGTTGAAGATCTGGATTATGTCTCCCACAGGCACGGAAGGGTCATCCCTGTGCAGGAGATAGATGTCTATATGGTCCGTATGGAGGCTCTCCGAGCTCTTTTGGAAGTCCTTACGGATGGCTTTCTCGTTGAGGCGCTTCATGCCAAGGAAGTTGGGATGGGCGCATTTGGACAGAAGGACAAGCTGGTCCCTGTTGCCCCTCTTCTCCATCCAGGCGCCTATGGCATCCTCCGCTCTCATGTACACTCTGGCAAGGTCTATGGCGTTCACGCCAAGGGCCAGGATGCCGTCCAGGAGAGCATCCCTGTCCTGCTTTGGAACGGATGTTATGGAGGCCGTCCCAAAGAAAATCCTGGATACCGGCCTGTCTACATACTGCATCTCGCTGTACTTCATCTCAGACATATAAAACCTCCGGATATGTGCTCATATCCTCAAAAAACTGAAAAATTTGAAAGTATTTTTTCCTGGAAAAACCCAAAAATCTGAAAGTATTATTTCCGGGAATAACAGGGAAATCCGGAAGTGCGAACGCTTACAAGCCGGGCTGCTTCCTGCTGTACCTGGCCCCTCTTGTGGAGCCGGCCTTTTCTATGAGCCTCTCTTTCTGCATGGCGGCAAGGACCGCCTCCACCGTTGTTGGCGAGACATCCGGAAGAGCTGCGCATATCTCCTTCTTGGAGATTGGCATCAAAGAGCCAAGGACTGTGCGGCGTATGCGCTCATTCTTGTTAGCCCCTTCCCGGATGCCGTCAAAGTACCCGGTGAGGTCTTTGCTGCACATGAACATTATATGCAGAAAGCAGTAAATGAACGGGATATAGTCATTCTTGGTCTCTTTCCAGCCGTGTGAGGATTGCTGCAGGGCCTTGTAATACCAGTCCCTCTCCCTGTATATCCAGTCCTCCATGGAGATGTATGTGTGGACGTCATAACCAATCTTGTACAGCAGAAGGGCTGTGAGCAGCCTGGACATGCGTCCGTTGCCGTCTTTGAAGGGATGTATGCACAGGAAGTCCAGTATGAAGCACGGTATAAGCACCAGTTGGTTAATGTCTGCACGATTGCTGGCAAAATCATACGAGAGCAGAAGCTGCTGCATGGCATACGGTGTATCCTTGTGGTTCACGGGAACCCAGCGCACATATGTGCTGCCGTCTGCATGCACTTCCGCTATTACGTTGTCTTCCGTCTTGTAATGCCATGTCTCTGCAGAAGACGTGCGGAAATACATCATGCTGTGCAGGCGCATGATAGTGTCTTCATTCACAGGGAGAGAGTCATAATTATCCCGGATGTATCTGAGGGCATCCGCATATCCCGCTATCTGCAGCTCATTGTCCCCTATAGGCTTGGTTTCATTGCCCACTATGGCAGGCATGCGCATCTCTGAGGCAATTATGCCCTCTATTCTGTTGCTGGCCGAAGCAGACTGCACAAGGGAACGCTGGGCAAGCTTTGCAAGCAGGCCCGGAGCCTGCCTCTTCCAGTACTTCTCTTCCGCCTGGCATGCACCGATGCCGGCAACAAGATCTATGAAGCTCACAGGGACATAGATGTCTTTTAAGAAGGAATGTTGAAAATATGCATATGAGAGCAGTCCTATGCTGTGTGTTAATCTACATATTTGGCATGGGATTGTATGCAGATTTGAAGGGGAAGTATATGAATAATCCACATATAAACCATGGGAAAATATAGAGATTATCCCTGGATGTATGTGAACTATCTGCATATAAACCGGGTGTAAATATAGAGATTATATGTGAGTGTATGTAAATTATCTGCATACAGACCAGGGTAAAATATAGAGATTAGCTGAGTACGTGACTGTTGTCTGTTGCAGACATCATTGCCAATGTCAATGCCTCTCGGCTTTCCTTGTTCGGCACTGCAAGCGTCCAGGTATTGGCGTCTTGCTTTGCTTCAACGGCATTGAGATATCCGCTGTGAAGAAGGATTGTGCATGCGTATGAGGGATCTGTTTTAAGTTTGCTGAAAGAGATATTCCTGTCTATATGCACAATAACGGGGTCTCCTTTCAGCAGTGGCAGCAATATGTCTGCAGCTTTGCCGGATATTGCTGCATGGATGATTCCGGCTGTATCTGAGGGCATCCGGCATGCACCAGCCTGACCGTTTGACCGGATGAAACTGAACACAGACTGCGGGCAGAATATCTCATCACTGCCGGATTTGTATCCGCCATACCATTCGCAGACTTCAGGATACCTGTCTGCAAGGCCGTAATGTTCAAGGACGGATTTTGTTTCTTCCGCAGTAAAGCCAAAGAATCCGCTGTAGTCATCACAGTCCAGCACTGTGGAAGCACATATGTTGTTCAGCCCTCCGTATGTGTCCGTCAAAGAGATTGGGAACTCCCCGGCCATGAAGGCATAGTGTATGTTGCTGTTGTTGCCTTTGAGGCCGGCGGACAGAAAATTCCTCATGAACCCTGCAGCTTCCCCATAGTATCCGTGCTCATATCCGGACCGGACAGGCACGTCATAATCATCTATGATAATGACCGGGGCAACATGGTAATGAGCCTTCAGCATGCGTGAAAGCTTCAACAAGGCATCCTCATATTCCGGCAGGTCCAGGCTCCCAGATGCCATGCTCATGCAGTATGGCAAGTCATTGAGAGGGTTGACCTTTCTGCCTGCCAAAAGCTCCGGGAATGAGGCGAAAGCCTCTGCAATGATTGACATTATCCTGCCGGAAGCGGTTTCCCAGCTGTCCCCCGCTGCATTCCTGAAACTGAGATATATGACAGGATACTTCCCCTGTTCCTCTCTGTATCTGCGTCCGCATTTCCAGATGTCTCTGCCTTTGAAATATGCGGGAGTGTTCTTGCCGGACTTCTCAAAGAACGTCCTCAGCATTGAGAGGTTGAATGACTTGCCGAACCCCTGAGGCCTTGCAAACAGGGTGACGGGAGTCCTGCTGTCCATGACTTTCTTTATCAGCAGGGTTTTATCCACACAGCAAAAGCCTTCTGAAAAGGCTGCAAAGTCATCAACGCCCAGCGGCACAGGCCTTGCGGAAGATTCGGCTGTCTGCTGTTTCCTTTCCCTGGACATAATGCCTCCCGCAGTACAGCATCCAGGCGCAAGTGCCTGTCAATGATATTGTACTTAGGGGATATCCAGAAATCAAACCAAACCGGATAATAATCTGCATACCGCTGACAAAATGGCGTATCTGAAGTTCTTCACAATACGCCAAATGCACTTAAAGTCGCATACGGGTGCACTCTAAGGCCTTGGAGCCAGGTTCTGCTGACAGGCATCTCAGCTTCCTGCGGGCACTGTGGAGCATATGAAAGGGCACCCACGGGGGCCTCTTTTTAGCAAAGGAAAAGAGACATCCGTTTTGTGGACGTCCCTTTTGAATGAAATCCGGCAACTCCCTATTTTCGCAGGGTTAAAACCCAACTATCTTCGGCGTAAGCAAGCTTAACTTCTGTGTTCGGAATGAGAACAGGTGGATCCTTGCTGCCATCATCACCGGAATGGCTCCGCTTGTAGGACTTGAACCTACGACAACTCGGTTAACAGCCGAGTGCTCTACCGGCTGAGCTAAAGCGGAATATGTTCTCCGAAAGTGCGGAGACTGGCAACTGCACAGGAAAGTATGAACGCCACTTATAAGAAAGGGTACTCATTGAATTGTAGGTTCTTTGTTCATTTAAGGATTCGTATTAATTTGCTTT